>JAQBTY010000003.1 GCA_027624735.1 Pseudomonadota bacterium
GCCGTCAACCCGGACGATACCACGCGCCTTGCTCAAACCATCCGACCACCGTGAATAATCCGGGCTAGCGCCACCTGAGTCAACGGGATAAGCCGCAAAAATTATGATATAGAATAGGTGATAATTTATTTTTTATTTAAAGTGCGAGTCAAGTATTTATAGGATTATTTATAGGATTCTGTGCTTCGCACCGAGAGTGCGAACTGCCGCCGGAACGCTCTGGCGGGCCCACCCGATGGAGCAATAGGGCTAACCCTCCAGGATTATCCGGATCAGCGCGTCCTGCATGGTCAGCATGGGGAAATGGCCGGTGTCAAGTTCGTGCCAGTTTGCCTTGAGCGTTTCGGCGCAGCGCCGTTGATGGGGCTCACCGGGCTTGCCGGCCTGACGGCACCATATCACCGACGCATCCCAATCCTGGTCCCAGAAATTTTCCAGCACCACCGGACTGGTAAAACAACCGATGGGGTGAACGGTGGAGCGGTCGGCGGCCCAGGCGGCCATATCCTCGTCAAGTTCCTGCCTGAACCGTTGATAACGGTCATCGCGGGTCGGACCGACGGCCAACTCGGTTTCCACTGACATTTGCCCGCCTGTGATATCGCGGATGCATTCACCGTGCATCAACGCGAGCGCGTCGGAAAAAACCAGCCGCCGGATACGCTCGCGCGCCAGCTCCGCGACCTTGGCCATGACCATGCCGCCGGCCGACGCACCCACCAGCACCACGTCGCGCAAATCCTCCGACCAAAGGAAGCCAGCCAGCTCTTCCGCCTGAGTCTCCGTGGTGATGCCGGGCCTAAGCTGATAGGCGCGCTCGCCGCAGCCGTCCAGCGTCGGCGCGAACACCAGATGACCCGCAGCGCGCAATCGTGTCGCCACCGGTTTCCAGATCCAGCCCCCCTGAAAGGCGCCATGGATAAGGATGAAAGTTGTCATGCGGTATCTCCCGGTCGATTGGCTAAGCGAAGGTCTTGTCGCTGATGACGACAAAGACGCCATCCTTGTCGGTGAACTGGTATTGGCTGATGGGGCAGGATTTTTCGATCATGGCGGCCCTGATCTGACTCTCCGCGGTGGTCCTGCTGATCGCGGTAAGCAACCACATGGGCGCCTGTCCGGGGGAAAAGTGGCTGCAAAATCCGTCGATTTCTTCCCGGACCGTAGCGCCGTCCTCGACCTTGAAACCGATGTGATCGGGACCCCGTCCGGTAACACTGATACCGCCGTAATCGGTAATGCTCCAGGGAATGAGCATCAGGGTCATGCGGCCGTCCGATAAATAGTGATTGGGATCGTTCGCCGTCGGTCCCTTATGGGAAAAGCCGAAAATTTCATGATAGAACTGGGCGCATTCCTCAAGTTTGCGTGTCCGGATGGCGTAATGGTGAATATAGCGCGCCGCAGGATCGCCTTTTGACCAGCGCGCGAAGTTCAACGATCTGGGACGCTCCGCGGGACGCTCGCCAATTTCCCCTCCTTCGCTTTGAGAGAGCGTGAAAATGCTGCCCGCCGGATCATGGGAAAAATAGTCGCCGTTGGCGCCTTCGGGCGGCTGTTCGACCCAGCCGATGGCCGGGTAGTCGCTACGCAACTTGTCGAACAAGGCCGCGATGTCGTCAACCTCGATCCCAAAATGATCAAGCCCTACCCGATGACCGGCCAGTCGCGGGCGCAGGTTGAAGGTGAGGTTGCCGTCGCTCAGGAATTCGCCGAATTCAGGCGACCTGAGTGTCTGATCCAGCTCCATGCCGAATATGGTTTCGTACAGGGTGGCAACCGGTGTGGGATTGTTGGAAATCGATGCGATATGACTAATTCTTGCCGTCACGGAATACTCCTAAATCAATCCGCGACCACGAAGCAGACGCCGTTGCTGTCGCAATATTGATATTTACTGTCCGGCGCGGCGCGGCGCAGCTGCGCGGCGCGTTGGCGATCCTTCTCCCGGCCATCCAGCAGCCAGCACGGCGCGGCCCCGGGGGCAAAGCGGCCAACGTAATCCACGATCTCTTCATGCACCGCGTCGGCGTCCTCAACCTTGAAACCAATGTGATCAAGCATGGGGCGGTTGGCATCGATCCCTGTGTAATCGGCAATCTTCCAGGGGATGAGCTTCAACGTTACACGCCCATCGGTCAGGCTGTAATTCTCGTCATCTTCCTGGCGGTTGAGCGGTGCCATCTTGAAGACGTCATGGTAAAATTCGGCGCAGGTTGCCGGGTCGGGCGTGCGCAGCGCGAGATAATCCCCGTGGCGTTCCTGGTCCCGGTCTTCTTCAAGATACAGCCCATCGGTCTTCACCTCGCTGATGGTCTTATCCATATTCTTCTGGTTGATATCGACCACCTGGCCATCGGGATCGTGGATACCGACCTGCGCATAAGGGCGCGATCCGGAGCGTTTCACCCATTCGACGGTCGGGTATTTTTTCTCCGCCATGGTGAAGGATGCCTCGATGTCCTCGACCTCGATCCCAAAATGATCGAGACCGGCGGGCCCGGGCCGTCCGGGAATAATAGGGTTGAAGTTAAGCCCCACATAGCCTTCGCGGGCCGTCGCGGAAAAACCCAGGATCGACGCCTTCCTCTCCAACGTCATGTTGAAGATTGTCGCATAGAATTTCGCAACCGTCTGAGGATCCTGCGCGATGCAGGCAATATGGTTCAGCTTGGGCACAATGTTGCTCCTTGAAATTCTTCTTCTGCCTCCGGTGAGGGTCGGTTATTTTTTACGATAGTACGGCATCTCGTGCGGACAAATAAAGCCCGACGGCCTTCCAGGGTAGGTCCGGTTTGCGTGTTCAGACGGGTTGGCTAGAATACATCGGTTCATTCAAGTAAATTAATTCGGGATCAAGGGAGAAATAGCCCGATGAGAAGACCGACAGGACTGTTTACCGTGGGCTTTACCGCCCTGCTGATGGGCAGCTTCATCTCAGGCGCCGCTGCCGCACAAACCATGGAGAGTTTTTACAAAGGCAAGACCGTAAAGGTCATCGTTGGATTTGGCTCCGGCGGCGGTTATTCTAAATACTGCTTCCAGCTGTTGCGGGATCTGCCCAAATACGTTCCCGGCAACCCTGCCATGGTGTGCCAGTTCATGGGCGGCGGCGGCGGTGTAAAGGCGGCCAACTATATGTATAACGCCGGGCCCCGCGATGGCAGCGCCCTCGGTATGCTGGCCGACTACATGTCGGTGGCTCAGTTGCTGCGGCCAAAGAAAATCAAATACGACGCCCGCAAGTTTACCTATCTTGGTGTCATGGTGCCGGCCAACCCCGTGCTGATGGCGTGGCATACGGCACCGGCTACGTCGCTTAAGGATCTGCGAAAGAAAGAGCTCGTCGTCGGGTTCACCGGCAAACTATCGGCTGGCGGCATCAACGCTGCGATCATGAACACCTTCGCCGATACCAGGATAAAATTCGTGGTCGGCTACAACAGCACCGGCAAGGTTGCGCTTGCCATGGAAAAGGGTGAAGTGCAGGGCAGCATGAGTTCATGGATCAGCTGGAAATCGCGCGCCCAGGCCTGGATCAAGGACAAGAAAATTATCCCGATCATTCAGGTCGGTCTGAAAAAAGCGTGGGACCTGCCCCATGTGCCGCTGCTGCTGGATCAGGCCAAGAACGATGCCGATCGTCAGGTATTGCAGCTGATCTCCGGCGCCGGTCCGTTCGGCCGGTCTCTGATCGCGCCGCCCGGCATGCCGAAATATCAAATCGATGGTTGGCGGAAGGCTTTCGATATGACCATGGCGGATCCCAAGTTCAGGGCTGAAGCCAAGCGCCGCAATATCGAGATCGACCCGACCCCTGGCGCCGAGATCCAGCCCATCGTGGCAAAAATTTTGAGCACACCGAAGGATGTCGTCAAACGCGCGCAAAAAGCCGTGGGCATCAAGTAAAGATTATAAGCGAACGTTGAGACCCTATCGGCGCGGCGGTCCTTTGTGTGATCGCCGCGCTTTTTTTATTCCCCTACCCCACCGCGGCGAACAGATCGTCCAGCGGCATGGCGGCGGGCAGGAAGGCTTCAGTGACCAGATGGCGCATGAAAGTTTCCAGATGGGCCCGGTTGGGTTCCAGACCGTAGGGCCAGGGATCGCCGCCAAATACCCGGTCCATTTCATCCAGATCGTCGAACATCCAGGGCGTCATGTACATCATGGCGCCGGTATAGCGCATCTGCTCCACCGCCTTGGCCTTTGAGGTCTCGAACGCGGCAAACAGGCTTTGTGCGATCCATGGGTTTTCGCGGTAAAGCGCCTCGCGCATCACCACCGTATGCATGATGGGGAAGATGCCGGTGCGGGCGAACCAGTCCTGTTCCACCTTGCGGAAATCAGGGATCAGGCGGGCGATATTGGGATCGGTGCGCGCCGATGACGGCACACGGGCGGCCATCACTGCATCGATCTCACCGCCGGACAGCGCCGCGCTCAGCGTGTCATGGCGGGTCAGCGCCGAGATGCGCAAATCGCGATCCGGCCGCACATCGGACGCGCTTGGTTTGCGGGGCACATCGACGCCACCTTCGACCCAGTCGATGGTGTCGGTATCGACGCCGTATTCGTCGCGCAGGATGCCACGCATCCAGATCCCGGCGGTCTGGCGGTATTCCTGAATGCCGACACGCCTGCCTTCTAGGTCTTTGGGTTTCTCTATTTCCGTCTTGCGGTTGATGAAGAAATTGCCGTGGCGGAATACGCGGGACGGAAAAACCGGAATGGCCACGAACGGAAAAGCCTCGCCACCCGCCAGCGCACGGGACCGCTTGGTCAGATAGAGCGCCAGCGACATTTCGGAGACGTCGAATTCCTCGCGCTCCGCCATGCCGACGAAAATGCTGTGCACCGGTATACGGGTTTCGTAGTTGAGCGTGATCCCCTCGGGTTTCACCGCGCCGTAGCGCATTGCCTCGATCCGGTCATAGGGACCGCTGGCGATATGCAGATTAAGATCAGCCATGTTCTATGCCGCCCGCGCCGTCGCCGCGACGGGATCGGTGCCGAACACCGTGGTGCGACGCAAGAGCCGCCGTTCACCTTCCGAAAAATCGGTGCGCGCATGGTTGAGGCAGCGATTGTCCCAGATCACGAAATCGCCCTTCGTCCAGACATGTTCATAGACGAACTCTGGCTTTTCCGTGTGATCCAACAGCTCTTGCAGGATCGCCTCACTTTCATCGGCCGGCAGTTCGACGATCTTTGACGTCATGAGACGACTGATATAAAGCGCGGTGCGGCCGGTCTCCTCATGTTCGATAAAGATCGGGTGTTGCCGCACACCGCTCAGCGATCTGGTCGCCACATCCTGCACGTTATCGGCATAATACATGTGCTCGGCATGACATCCCGCGAGCGTCGATTTCAGCGCCTCCGGCAGGGTGTCATAGGCCTTGTACATATTGGCGAACAGGGTGTTGCCGCCAATGGAAGGGACCTCCAGCGCATAGAGCAGTGTATAACGGAAAGGTCGCTTGGCAAAAGCGCCATCGGTATGGAACATCATTTCGCCATCGGGCAAGGAACCAATGGGCTTGCCGTCTTCCCGGATATTGCTGATCAGCATGGTGCCGGGATGAGAGACGCGGCCTTCTTCCGCCCATCCGATCTTGCGTTGACGCGTGCCGGGCTCACCAAATCTGGCCGTAAATCGAACCTGGTCTTCCTCGGAAATATCCTGTCCGGGGAATACCAGCACCTGATGATCGAGCCAGGCACGGTGAACCGCCCGAAACGTGGCATCATCCATTTCCTCGCCGAGATCGATGCCCGTGACCCGCGCGCCGACCGCCTCTGAAATTGGCTCCGCCTTCATCGCAATCCTCTCCTATACATTGTCAGGCGGCCCGTGCCGCCGCCGCGACGGGATCGGTGCCAAACACCGTGGTACGGCGCAACAATCGGCGTTCTCCTTCCGAAAAATCGGTGCGCGCATGGTTGATGCAGCGATTGTCCCACATGACGAAATCGCCGGGCGTCCAGACATGTTCGTAGACGAATTCTGGATTTTCCGCATGATCGAACAGCATTTCGAGAATGTCGTCGCTTTCAGCGGCCGGAAGTTCAACGATCCTTGTGGTGAGCAGACGGCTTGCGTACAGCGCAATGCGGCCGGTTTCCTCATGAGCGATGAACAACGGGTGCTGGCGCACGCCGGTCAGCGACTCGGTCGGTTTCGCCTTATCGACACTGCCGGCATAGTACTGATGCTCCGCGTGGCAGGAGGCTAGCTTGCATTTCAGATCGTCTGGCAGGGTGTCATAAGCCTTATACATGTTGGCGAACTGGGTATTGCCACCGACCGACGGGATTTCCAGCGCATACAACAGCGTGTAGCGGAACGGCCGCTTGGCGTAGGCACCGTCGGAATGGAACATCATCTCGCCATCGGGCAGAGAGCCGATGGGGACACCGTCCTTGCGGATATTGCTGATCAGCATGATGCCGGGATGGGCAACCCGGTCGCCTTCCGCCGTCGGGACCTTGCGGTTGCGCCCGCCAAGCTCGCCGAAATGCGCGGTAAAGCGGACTTGATCTTCCTCGCCGAGTTCCTGGCCGGGGAATACCAGCACCTGATAATCGAGCCACGCCTGATGGATTGTCCGAAACGCGGCCGCGTCCATATCGTTACGCAGATCTATGCCCGTGATGCGGGCGCCGACCGCATCGGAGATGGGTTCAATTTTGATAGACATTGATCCCTCTTTTCAGGCCGCGACATCGATGCGGGCGCGCTCAGGACGAACGCCCTGGATCACATTGCGCCGCAGCAAACGCCGCTCGGTTTCAGGAAAATCCGTGCGCGCATGGTTGAGACAGCGATTGTCCCACATCACGAAATCGCCCAGCGACCAGACATGCTCGTAATACATCTCCGGTTTTTCGCTGTGATCGAACAGGAAATTGATGATCTCTTCGCTTTCCGCCTCGGGCAGCTCGTTGATGCGCATGGTCAAAAGCCGGCTGACATAAAGCGCGGTGCGGCCGGTTTCGTTGTGTTCGATAAAGACAGGATGGGAAAACTCTCCTGAATAGGACCCCATATGCTGGCCGCGCTGTACCGTACCCGAGTAGTAACGCTGCAGCGCCGTGCAAGTGGAAAGCTTGGCCTTCAGATCGTCGGGCAGGGTCTCATAGGCCTTGTACAAATTGGCGAACATTGTATTGCCGCCAACCGATGGAATCTCAACCGCGTACAGCATGGAATAGTTATAGGGATGCTCGTCATAGGCGCCATCGGTATGAAACATCATCTCGCCATCGGGCAGCGAGCCGATCGGTTTGCCGTTCTCGCGGATATTGCTGACCAACATGATGGATTTGTCGGCGACATCCTTTTCGGGCCGGGTTTCATAGCGATCGCGTTTAGGGAACTCGCCCCACAGACGCGCGAAGCGGATTTGCTCGTCCTCGGTCAGATCCTGATTCGGGAAAATCAGCACCTGATGATCCATCCAGGCCTTGTGGATGGACGCAACAATTTCCGGGTCCAGCTCCTGGCTTAGATCCACCCCGGTGATCCTGGCGCCGGTAGCCGCCCCCGTCGGTTCCACTTTCATGCTCATCTCTTCCCCACTCCTTACGCTGCCCGCACCGCATGCGCCGCCTCGGGCCGCACGCCCTGAACGGTAGTGCGCCGCAACAGCCGCCGCTCGCCGGCGGAAAAATCGGTCCGTGCGTGGTTGAGACAACGATTGTCCCAGATCACGAAATCGCCCGGATTCCAGACATGCTCGTAAACAAAATCCGGCTTCTCAACATGGTCCAGCAGCCGATCGAGAATTTCATTGCCTTCCCCCTCGGGCAGGCCCTTCAGGCTGGTGGTCAGCAGGCGGCTTATATAAAGCACGGTGCGGCCGGTTTCCTCGTGGGCGATAAACACCGGATGGGCGAACGCATCATCCACCCGCGTGATCGCCAGGGTCTTCAGGATTTCCGGTGTGACGTGGCGACCGGCATAGTAGCCATGCTGCGCCTCCACATGGGCGAGGCGTTCCTTCAGATCGGCCGGCAGCGCGTCGTAGGCCTTATATAAATTCGCAAACAACGTGTTGCCGCCCGACGATGGAACCTCCAGCGCATACAACATAGTGTAGCGATAAGGATGTTCGTCATATTGCCCGTCCGAATGAAACATCATGTCGCCATCGGGCAGCGAGCCAATGGGTTCGCCGTCTTCACGGATGTTGGAGATCAGCATGATGGATTCGTGGGAGCGACGGCCTTCTTCCCGGCGCCCGGCATAGCGCGAGCGCAACGGCATCTCGCCCCAATGGGTGGCGAAGCGGATCTGGTCGGCTTCCGTCATGGTCTGGCCGGGAAACACCAGCACCTGGTGATCCAGCCACGCCTTATGGATCGCCCCATAGGCCGCAGCGTCCAGCACTGTCCCCAGATCGACACCGGTAATCCGCGCGCCGGTGGGGGCGTCCAATGGCGTAACAATGAGGGTCAAAGACGAAGCCTCCTTATTGTTTGTCGCTCTACCGTTTCCCCGATTGCAGTCAGTATAGGCGAAAATCGGCGCCCACTCCAAGATCGGTTCCGCACCCGCGAAGCCAAGCCGGCGCTTGCCGCCCGGCGGAACGGAACGTACTATCCGCGCCTGATCCATAGGATAAATTCACGTCACCTTACAAGGGAGACCCCAATGAAGAATATATCGATTCGTTCCGCAACGGCCGCTGCTCTGGTCACCACCCTGATGGCCGCTGGCCCCGCCGCGCAGGCTGACGCGGTCGCGGATTACTTCGAGGGCAAGAATCTAAGAATCCTGATCGGGTTCGGCGCCGGCGGCGGCTATGACACAACGACGCGGATATTCGCGCGGCATTTTTCCAAACATATGCCGGGCCACCCGACCATCGTGCCTCAGAACATGCCGGGCGCGGGCAGCATGAAGGTTGCAAACTTCATCTATAACGCGGCCCCCAAGGATGGGCTGACCATTGGCGTGTTTGCCTCCTCAACCGCGCTGGAACCGCTATTCGGCAACAAGAAGGCAAAATTCCAAACGTCGAAGTTCAACTGGCTGGGCAGCATGCACCAGGACACGGCGAGCTGCACCGTCTGGAAAGGCGCCGGCCAGAATATCCGGACGCTCGATGATCTGGTGAAAGCGAAGAAACCGGTCCTGTTCGGCTCGACCTCGCCGGCCGCCATCACCAGCCAGCATGCGCTGGTCCTGAAGAACTATCTCGGCGCGCCGGTGAAAATCATCTATGGCTATAAGGGCAGCAAGGCGGTCAGCCTGGCGGTGCAGAACGGCGAGGTCCAAGGTCTTTGCGGCATGTTCGAGAGTTCCGCCAGAGGCGCATTCAGTCAACTCATCGCGTCCGGCGACCTGAAGGTCTTCGTTCAGTTCGGGCCGGACCGGGCGGTGCCCTTCTTCGGTGACGCGACCCGGCTTTATTCGAAACTCAAAAGCGAAGCAGACCGGCCGGTGCTTGATCTGATCTACCGCCAGACCCAGCTTGCGCGCCCCATGGCGGCGCCACCGGGCGTCCCGTCCGACCGCGTCGCCGCGCTGCGCAAGGCTTTCATGGCGACCCTGAGAGACCCCGCGCTGGTTGCCGACGCGGCAAAACGGAAGATCGAGTTCAACCCCCTGTCAGCCACCGAAGCAATGGCCCTGTTCGCCAAATTCGAAGCGACGCCGAAACCGCTCATCCGCAAAGCGGCCGCCCTGATCGGTAAAAAAGTGAAATAATACCCCGGGGAAAGAGCAATCCATGACCATCGAAAGACCGAACCGCAACGCCATCCTTTTTCTTGGACCCGACGAAATCAAGGGCTTGATCTCCATGGAAGAGGCGGTCGCGGCCATCGAACAGGGCTATCGCGAGGCTGACGAGTTTCCCATCGGCAATGCGCCGCGCCGTCGGGTCCATTCACCGGAAGGCGTCAGGGTATCAAACTTCCCGGGCGGCATTCCGGGGCTTGGCGTCATCGGATCGCTGACCCGGGCCGAAATGGTCAGCCACGAAGGAGAAAACCAGTCCTACCCCTATCGCGAGCACCCCGTGTATTTGCTGTGGAATTCAGCGACAGCCAAACTCGACGGCATGATGATGGGGGAGATTTTCGACGACCGAACCGGCTTTACCAGCATCATGGCGTTTCGCACCGGCGCCACCACCGGGGTTGGGGTCAAGGCGCTGTCACGCGAAGATTCCCATGTCTTCGGGCTGTTCGGATCGGGCGGCCAGGCGGTCAACAAGATCCTCGCCATCAACGCCGTGCGTGATATCCACAAGGTCAAGGTTTACAGCCGAAATCCGGCAAACCGCCTTGCCTTCTGCGAAAAAATGGCCTTGATGATCGGCAAGGAAATCGTGCCGGTCGAGACCCCGGAAGAGGTCATCAAGGGCTCCGATGTGGTGATTTCCGCCACCGATTCAAACGTACCGGTATTCGACGGCTCGCTGATTGAACCGGGCCAGCATGTGGTCACCGTTGTCGGATCCAACTCCGCCCTTGTCGAAGGCGGCTGGCTGAAAAGCGGCAGACGCGAAAACGACGATGAGTTGGTCCGCCGCGCCGATGTGATCGTGGTCAATCATGTGGAATCGGTCACCATGGAAAAACAGGCCGGTCTTTATGACCCCATGCAGCAGGGCATTATTACCGAGGACGACATTCACTCATTGGGGTCCGTGCTGGCCGGAACCCATCCGGGGCGCACCAGCGACGAACAGATCACCTATCATTTCAACAATAACGGTACCGCGGCGGCCGATATGGCGCTGGCCAAGATCGTGTTCGAGCGCGCCAAACTAGACGGCCGCGGAACTGAGCTCGATATTCCGGTTCCGGGCATGCAATAATTTGAGGCCGTTGGCACCATTCCACAGTAGTGACGACCCATGACATACGCTTCTTCCCTCGCGCCAACAGAACAAGAACATATGGCCGACGATCTTCTGTCGGACGTCCACGTCCTGGCCAATCTGATCGGCCGGGCGTTCTCGGGTCAACTCGACGGCACGTTCGGCATGTCGGTGCCGGAATGGCGGGTGCTGCTGACGCTGGCGCGTCATCCGGGCCTTACAGCGGCGGAAATCACCAATCGCTGGGCAATGGACAAAATGGCGATCAGCCGGGCCATCCAGCGGCTGGAAAGTGACGGCCATATAAGCCGCGACCGCAACCCCAGCGACCGGCGCAGCTACAAGTTGGGGCTTACCGCCTCGGGCCACGCCCTGCATCAGAAAATTCTGCCCGCCGCCAATAAGCGGGATCGGGAATTCGTCTCCTGCCTCACACGTGAGGAGCTGGCCGGTCTGCGCGGCTCGCTCGAGAAGCTGATCGCCCACGCCGGGGACTTGCGCGGCTGAAGACGGGGATCACGCTTACCAGCAACGTACCTGATTTACGGGTTGGAAAGGACGCTTGGCTACTCTTGGCGGGATTCTTGCAATCTCAGCCCCAAGGGTAGGCCCCTGTGACACCGCATATTGGTACAATCCAACCACACCAGGCTGTAACACGGGGCTTCGATACCAGAGCGTGGGCCGCCCTCGCGTTCACCGTGACGAGTACATTCCTGATTCTGCTGTATTTTCACGACCGATTTTGGTTCTCGCGAGATGATGGGTATTACGCCGAGATCGCGGCGCGCATCATCGCCGGCGATGTGATCCATCGCGACGTACAGGCGCTCCATACCGGGCTGATCTATTTTACCAACGCACTGGCTCTTAAACTGTTTGGCGGAGATTTCATCAGCCTGCGTTATCCGCTGATCGCGGCTGGCGTCGTACAGGCGATATTGGCCTACCTGATCCTCGTCCCGCGCGGGATCGTGCCAGCCATGGTTGCCGGATTTGCCGGGGCGTCCCTGTCCGTTGTCCAGTTCTATAACCCCACCGCGCACTGGTACTGCGTACCGATTTTCTTCGCCATCGTGATGGCTGTGGGTCCCACGGGTAGGGCGTGGCGCTGGCGGCTGGAGATCATCGGGGCGCTGCTGGCGACCTTGTTCCTTTACCGCCAGCTTACCGGCGTGTTCGTCGCCATCGGCGTGCTGACCTATCTGTTTCTCGACACGACGGAGGCGGAGCGGCGCGACCGACAGACTTGCTGGCTTGCGCGCACGATGATCGTCGTCATGGCGGCTGGCGTCTTTGCGTATCTCAGCGGCAAGGCGGATCCGGTAGCCTGGCTCGCCTTTGGCATCTGGCCTCTCCTTGTATTGCTGCGCGCCTGTTTCACGGTGACCATGGATAACCGCCATGGCGCCACCCTGTTGGGACGGCTTGCCGTGGGTGGCGCTGCCGCATTCATGCCACTGCTGGTCTACCATCTTGCGACCGGCTCGTTCGGTGCCTGGATGACCGATTCCTTCTTCGATGCCATTGCTCTGGGTGAGTTCTCTTATCAGAAGACAGCGCGATATGGCCTCTTCGCGCTTGTCGCGCTCAAGCAACTCGGCGATCCCAGCCGCTTGGGTGCGTTTCTAAACGGGCTCTATTGGCCAGTGCTAATTTTCGCCACCATGGCGCTGGGCATCGCCACTATAATCCGGCTTTACCGCCAGCCATTGGCCAGCGCGCCCAGTTTCGGCGAAACCGGCATGGCGCTGCCGTTCCTCGGCGTCTTTTATGGCCTCGTCGCGGTGCACTACCAGGACCCAGCCTATCTCTATTTTATCGCTGGCGTGACTGCCGCCGCGCTGCTCTGGTATGGCGCGGGATTGAGGCCCCCCTATCGCGCAGCCTTAATCGCCGCTGTTGCTTTACAGGCGGCAACAGGGCTGGCTTTTCACGCCGCCCAGCCGATCTCGCGCAGTTACGCAAGCATGCTGGCCGGTGAGCGTGTGCCGGTGGTGAAGAGCAACCATGCGGCCCTGGCCGGCCTGTCCATGACTGCGAGCGATAAGGAGGCCCTGCTCGCTCTCATCGACCGGTACACCAAGCCGGATGACGCGATTCTCGCCATCCCGTCCAATGCCGATCTTTATTTTCTCTCGGGGCGG
Organism: Pseudomonadota bacterium; assembly: GCA_027624735.1. Taxonomy (GTDB): domain Bacteria; phylum Pseudomonadota; class Alphaproteobacteria; order MPNO01; family UBA2964; genus JAQBTY01. Next base: position 12,986 of record JAQBTY010000003.1, read on the forward strand.
CGGAATCCGCTGCCCTATATGTTTGTGCCGTTTGGCGTCCGCGACGACGCGACAACAACTCAGGCGCTCAAGACCCTCGACGCCGATCCGCCGCGGCTGGTATTCCACGTGCCCGCGTTGCCCTACAATACCGCCCATACCAACCGGATCATGGATTTCGTGCGTACCGGCTACAACCATATCGCCACGTTGCGCGAGTTCGTCATCTATCTCCGGCGCGACTGACAACTGGCCGGTTCCGCCTCAACACGCGTCGAACAGGCACCATGAAAATTTGTTAGACCGACCCCACAGACCTCGCCGCGATGATCGCGTCGTGGTATAGTTTTTTTTCTGACGGACCCAACAACACCCCAAGCGATTTTTCATATGGCGGATACAGTCCAGCCCGACGGCATGGCCGATGACAGGCCCCAATCCTTCGCAGCCATGCGCCATCCCGGCGCGCGCGCCTATCTGATCGGCGGCGCGCTGGCGATGATGGCCGACAGCATAGAACACGTGATCAGCTACTGGATGATCTATGAAAAGTTTCATTCCCCCATGCTGGGCGGGTTCGCCATCCTGTCGCACTGGCTGCCGTTCCTGCTGTTTTCAGTCTGGGCCGGCGGATTGGCGGACCGGTTCGACCCGCGCCGCATCATCCAGTGGGGCATGGTGCTGTTCATGCTGGTGTCGTTCGGCTGGGGCGTTCTGTTCCTGACCGATACGCTGGAGATGTGGCACGCCGCGGTGCTGCTGGTCATTCACGGCATCGCAGGGGTTTTGTGGGCGCCGGCGGGTCAGCTTCTGGTCCATGACATCGTCGGCGGCAAACAGCTGCAAAGCGCCATTCGCACCATGGCGACGACCCGCACGCTGGGCCTGCTGCTGGGACCGGCGATCGGCGGCGGGCTGATGATCTGGCTCGGGCCGACGTACGGCATTTTCGTCAACATCCTGATCTATCTGCCGCTGACCCTCTGGCTGTGGAAAGCGCCCTACGGCCCCGCCTTTCGCAAGGAAGAACGACCGGCGGCCAGCAAGCTAGGCGGGTTTGCCGACATCGTGGCGACGCTCGCGGCCATAAAGGACACCCCCGTCATCATCACCATGATCGCCGTCGCCGGCGTATCGTCTTTCATCGTCGGCAATGCCTATCAGGGGCAGATGCCGGCCTTCGCCGAAGCGCTCGGCTATGGCGGCGCGGGTATGTTCTACAGCCTGCTGTTCACCGCCAACGCCATCGGCGCGCTGACCGCGGGCGTGGTGCTGGAAACCGGCGGATTTCTATCGGCCCGTCCGCGACCGGTCTTTATCATGGTCATCCTGTGGTGCGGCGCCATGATCGGGTTCGCCGCGACCAAGAGTTATCCAATGGCGTTTTTCCTGCTGTTCATGGCGGGCTTTCTCAATTTGTCGTTCAGCTCCATGTCGCGGGCGCTGGTTCAGCTCAACGCGCCGCCCGCCCTTCGCGGCCGGGTGATCGGGCTCTACAATATGTCGGATCTGGGGCTGCGCTCGTTCAGCGGCCTGACGGTCGGGTTCGGCGGCAGCCTGATCGGCATCCACTGGTCGCTGGGCCTCAGCGCGGCGCTGCTGGGCGTGGTCGTCATGGCGATGATGCTGGTCATGCTGCGCAAAATGCCGGACGGAAGCACGGCCGGCGGCTGAACGGAGGCCGGCGTGCCAGACGGATTGCCATTGTACAGGCGATGGTATCGCCCTCCTACCCGCCGGTGAATTGTCGGATTACCCGTAACGCGAGGGACTTTTCTTCCTCGCTGCCGCTGACCTGGATCACCGGTTCCTGCAGGCCGGCTTCGAGATAGGCTTCGAGGCATTTGGCGCACTCGGCGGGCGTGCCGGCGACACCGAACGCCTCGACGGCGTCGTCGGGCACCAGGCTCGCGGCCTTATCGAGATCGCGGTCCGCCACGGCGTCGATGATGGCATCCTGGTCGATGGGAATACCCGCGGCCTTGATGTTTTCCGCCATCAGCCGGTTACGGAACAGGAAGCCGAGCTTGCGGCGCACATTTTCCCGCGCCGACTTTCCGTCACCCGACACGGCGAAATGGATGTTCCCGGCGTTGCGCAGTTTGGCGGGATCGCGGCCCGATTCCCTGGCGCCTTGTTCGAACAGGGCGAGACAATGGGACACGAACGCCACCGAGAAGCCGGCGGACAGCAATATCCCGTCGGCGGTGTTGCCCGCCGCCTTCGCCACATCGCTGCCAAGTGCTGTGACAAAGATGGGGATTTCAGGCGGTCGAAAAGACATCCGCGCGCCGCTCAGCAGATAGGATTCTGTATAGCTTTCGGTGGGTTCGGTGGTCCACAGGGAGCGCAAATCCGCAATGTAATCTTCCACCGCCCTCACCCCGTCCTGCGGGTCCTTGCCAGATTCTTTCAGATCCAGCGTGTTGCCGACGGCGACGGACACCGCCACCCGCCCGGGATAGGCTTCGGCCATGGTGGCCAGCGACATGGCGGTGGGTGTGGGGTGAAACAGATAGGGCGTCACCGCGGCGGGAATAACGGTCGCACGTTCGGTCGCCCCGGCAAACGCCATGCAGGACACCAGCGCCTCGCGATAGCCGATATGTTCGGTCATCCACAGCCCGGTCACGCCTGCCTGCTCCGCCTGCCGGCAGATCTCGATGGTTTCGTTGATGGTGTCGAACCCATCGAACCGGATGCCGATGCCCATGGTTATTGTCTCCCTGTAAGGCCCCTCACCCTTCCCACGACACAAGCGTGTCGCGGGTCCCTCCCCTCTCCCGCGAGCGGGAGAGGGTTACTAAGCCTTAGCGAGCCAACGGGCGAGCCTAGGCGCAGTTGGGTGAGGGGAAATTTCATGTCCTAAATCTAACGTCACCCGCCGGTGAATTCGCGGATCACGTCGAGCGCGAAGCGCCTTTCCTCGGCGCTGCCGCTGACCTCGATCACCGGCTCGTCGACGCCGGCATCGATATAGGCCTGGAGCTGGTCGCGGCATTGTTTCGGCGTGCCGGCGACGGTGAATTGCGGCACCGCGTCGGGCGGGATCAGCTGGGCAGCCTCTTCCAGTTTGCGCTGTTTCACCAGATCGATAATCGCCTCGTGATCGATCTGAACATCCACCGAGGCGATATTTTCGGCCTGCGCGGAATTGCGGAACAGGAAGGCGATTTTGCGCCGGTTGGATTCGATGGCCGTTTTACCGTCTTCGGAACAGGCAAAATAAACAAAACCGGCCTTGCGGAATGTCGAGGGGTCGCGGCCGGCCTTGGCGAGGCCCGCTTCCGCGAAAGCCGCACCTTTCTTGATGGAGGCCAGCGACAGCCCGCCGGAATAGAGCACCCCATCGGCGATCCGGCCGGCCAGCCCCAGCACCTGCGGGCCGGTCGAGGCGATAAAGATCGGAATTTCCTCAGGCGGCGTGAAGGCGAGCCGCGCGCCGCGCAACTGCCAGACCAGCCCTTCCTGATCGACGGTCTCTCCCGCCCATAGCGCGCGCAGGGCTTCGACATATTCGCGGATCACCCGCACCGGTTTTTCCGGCTTTTCGATGCCGGATTCGCGCAAGTTCAGAAGATTGCCCACCGAGACACAGATCCCGACCCGCCCCGGCGCCAGTTCGGCCATGGTGGCGAACTGCATGGCGGTCGGCATGGGATGCCACAGATAAGGCATCACCGCCGTCGGGCAGACCATGGCGCGGCTGGTCTTTTGCAGAAAGGCCGTGCATGACACCGCCGCCTCGCGATAGCCGAGATGTTCCGCCATCCAGATAGTGCTGGCGCCGGCCGCTTCGGCTTGCGCCGCGACCTCGATGGTCTCGCCGACGGGGTCGAACCCGTCAAACCGCATGCCCAGTCTTACAGCCATCCGCCTACTCCCTTAATCGTCGAAACCGTTGGTGAGCAAATTCAGAAACTCGTCCCTGGTGATATCGCCAAAACCCATCCGGGCCAAGGTCAGTCCCTCGGCGCGAAAGTCGCGGCACATGATCACGGACGCCAGATGGATGATATGATCGATGGTCGGCGTCGGCACCCCGGCAAGGCGTCCGAGCTCCTGATAGATCAGATGGCCGTAGGGCACGTCTTCCAGCAGATAGCGGCTATCGAGGCTGGTGGGCGCCATGATCCATTTGTCGGGCTCGCTCTGGTGAAACGCTTCGTAGGCGATGCCCGTATCGCGCGCCGCGTCGGTGGTGTAGCCCATGCGCCAGAACAGCTCGACAAACGGCATGGTTTTGGCGCCAAGCGCCTCCGCCACCGCCACCCGTTCGCGATCAACCGCATCGATCAGGCGACCGACCGACGGCGTGATGCCATCGTAATAATGCCGATAATCGCCGCCTGTCGCTTCGATACGCCCGACATTGCACAGCACCGCCGGCGGATGATGGATCGCATTGCCATAGGGGAACACGGTTTCCAGCACGTTGGAAAATTTCTGCACCGACGGGTAGACGGTCTTCACCACATCGTACATCCGTCCCGTCTCGCGGCCCGGAAACCCACCGAACACCATGAAGTCCGACACCCGCGAGATTTTGCATTTGGTGGGCTCGATCCGGCGGCACAGATACGGCAGCGTCGCGGTTTCGCAAAAGACCGGGTTCTTGATGCCGTGCTCGCGCAGCACATGCGGGATCATCAACAGCGTGTGACCGGGTGAGACAAACAATACCTGGTCTTCGGTCAGGTGCGGCGCCGCCGCCGACACCCATTTTTCATGCAGATGCGCCGGGCTGACGATCATCACCAGTTCGGCGCCCGCCATGGCTGCTTCGGCATCGTCGGTAATCAGCCCGATGGGCGCAAAGCCGTCGCCAAACGGCGCCGTGTAGTTGATGCCGCCAAGTTCCTGCAGCGGCGCCAGCGCTTCCGGGTCCTGACTATAAAGCCTGATGTCAAAACCGAGCGTCCCGAGATGCGCCGCCGCCGACGTGCCGCCGCCGCCTGCGCCGAAGATGGCGATGCGCTTGACCGGTGATGTATCGGGAGAGGCAGTCATGTCAGGCGCCCTCCGCCACGAAGCGGTCGAGATCCGCCGGGCCAAGACCGGCAAGCCCCATTTTCGCCAGCGTCAGCCCGGTTTCAGCATAGGGAATATCCATCAGCTGCGAACAGAGATGGATCAGCGCATCGATTGTAGGGGTTGCAACCCCCGCCAGATCGCCGAACGCGGCGAACGGCACCAGCCCATAACCAACGTCTTCATGCACATAACGGTGATTCAGGCTGGGCGGACTCATGATGGATTTATTAGGTTCGCTCTCGACGCAGGCGCGGGAGATATCGCCGCTGTCCAACGCTTCTTTCGTGGTCAGGCCGGCCTGATAGAAATTTTCGAGAAAAGACGCGCTTGGCACACCCAGCGCCTTGGCCACCGCAAGCCGTTCGCGGTCCACTTCCGCCGTCACCCGACCGACCGCCGGCGTGATGCCTTCGCGGTAAAACAGAAAGTCGCCTCCGGTATCTTCTATCCAGCCCGCATTCATCAGCATACCGGGGGTGTGGAATACCGCGTTGATGTTTGTGAGCCCGGTTTCCAACACGCTGGAGCGGAGCACGATTTCGGGATAAAGCGGCTTGATGGCGGCAAAAAGCTCATCGGCATGCTTACCGGGAAAGGCGGCGAATTTGAGATTTTTCACATAGCTGAAAATATCCACCTCGGCCGGGCCGGTCTTGCGGCAGATATAGCTCAGCGTCACCCCTTCGCAGGTCTTCACGGCGTCGCGATACCCCGCCTCACGCAGGCTGTGGACGAAATGCAGTCCGCCGCCGGTATGGCCGGGATTGACGAAGACCGGCAGATCGGGAGTCAGAAAGGGCGCCAGCGCCTGGGCATAAAACCCGTGCGCGACCGAGGGCACCACCAGCATCACCAGGTCCGCGCCATGAACGGCGTCGGCCACGTCTGTGGTCATCAGATGGACCGGTATCAGGCCGGTCTGCACGCCCTTGGCCAAAATGCCGCCCTGCGCCCGGATCGGGGCCAGGCTTTCTTCCCGCCTTGCGTGAAGCCGAACCTCCAAACCACGCCTGGTCAAATCCACCGCCGCGGCTAGCCCGCCGTGGCCCGCCCCCATGATCGCTACGCTGCGGATATCCATCGTCTTGATGTCGCCTTGCTGTTGTTGGCCTGATCGATCTTTTCCGGCGACCGGTTCCGCAGTATTGTCGGATCAAACGTAAGACCTATCAACCCCGAGCCCGCAACCCTTCTGGAAAAATCGACGCGTGACATCTGACCTGACCGAGACGGAGCTGCGCGACATGGCTGCGCGGCAACCACTGGAAATCCTGCTGGACGACGCCGGCCGCCTGCGCGATTCCGGACATGGCAGGCTGATTTCCTATTCGCGCAAGGTTTTTATCCCCCTGACCCATCTGTGTCGGGACGTTTGCCGCTACTGCACCTTCGCCCACCCACCGCGCGAAGGAGAAGCCGCGTATCTGTCGCCGGACCAGGTGCTGGCCATCGCCCGCACCGGGGCCAAAGCGGGCTGCAAGGAGGCGCTGTTCACGCTTGGCGACAAGCCGGAGCTGCGCTATCGCGCCGCGCGGGAAGCACTGGACGGTCTTGGCTTTGAGACCACGATTTCCTATCTGGCGGACATGTGCCGGCTGGTATTCGAGGAAACCGGCCTGCTGCCCCACGCCAATCCCGGCGTGATGAATGCGGCGGAGCTCGCCGCCCTACGGGAGGTCACCGTATCGCAGGGCATCATGCTGGAGAGTACGTCTTCGCGGCTGTGCGAACCTGGCGGGCCGCATCATGGCTCGCCCGACAAGGATCCGGCGATCCGCCTCGCCACCATCGAGGAAGCCGGCCGCCAGCGCATCCCGTTCACCACCGGCATCCTGATCGGCATCGGCGAGACACGGGAGGAACGCCTCGATGCGCTGCTCAGCCTCCGCGCGTTGCATCGCACCTACGGTCATATCCAGGAAATCATCATCCAGAATTTCCGCGCCAAGCCAGCAACCCAGATGGAAGGAGCAGCGGAGCCGGATCTCGAGGATCTCCTGTGGACCATCGCCATCGCCCGCCTCACCTTTGGCCCCAATATGAATATCCAGGCGCCGCCCAATCTCAGCCGTAGCGATTACCCCAAACTGATCGCCGCAGGGTTGAATGACTGGGGCGGAATTTCCCCGGTTACGCCGGATCACGTCAATCCCGAAGCGCCCTGGCCAGCGATAGACTCTTTGCGCGCCAACACAGAAGCAGCCGGCAAGCAGCTGGTTGAACGGCTGGCGGTCTATCCGGAATTCGCCCAGAACAGCGAGCAGTGGCAGGATTCGACTATCGCGCCCGCTATATTGCGGGCCATCGATTCGGACGGGTTGGCGCGGACCGAGGATTGGGCGCCGGGGCTGGACCTCCCCATTCCAATGATCGCCCCACCCACCGAAAGGACCGACCCCGCGATAACGAAACTGCTGGATCGAGCCAGCGCCGGAAGTGCGCTGAGCGAGACCGACATTGTCCAACTGTTCCATGCCCGCGGCGCTGATTTCGACGCCGTGTGCAGGTCTGCCGATGCGCTGCGCCGCTCCATCGTCGGCGACCGCATCACCTATGCGGTCAACCGCAACATCAACTACACCAATATCTGCACCTATGGCTGCCGCTTCTGCGCTTTTTCGAAAGGCCCGCGACGGGAATCGCTGGGTGGCGTGCCCTATCTGCTCGATCTGCCGGAAATCGCCCGCCGCGCGGCCGAGGCGTGGGACCGCGGCGGCACAGAAGTCTGCATGCAGGGCGGCATCCATCCGAGCTTCACCGGCGACACCTACGTGGCGATCTGCGAGGCGGTCAAACAAGCCGCGCCCGACATCCATATTCACGCCTTTTCACCGCTCGAAGTCTCGCAGGGCGCGGCGACGCTGGGTATATCGGTCCCCGCCTTCCTCGACAGGCTGCGCGCCGCGGGGCTAGGCTCGCTGCCCGGTACCGCGGCGGAAATCCTGGACGACGATGTCCGGGCGGTGCTGTGCCCCGACAAGCTTTCGACAGCGGAGTGGCTATCGGTAATCGAAAGCGCCCATGAGGCAGGATTCAAAACCACCGCCACCATCATGTTCGGCCATATGGACTCACCGGCCTCCTGGGCGCGGCATCTGATCGCCATCCGGGATCTGCAGAAACGAACCGGCGGCTTCACCGAATTCGTACCCCTGCCGTTTGTCCATATGGAAGCGCCGCTTTACCGCAAGGGCCAGGCCCGGCGCGGACCGACCTTCCGCGAGACCGTGCTGATGCATGCGGTGGCGCGGCTGGCGCTTCATCCGCACATAACCAATATCCAGACTTCGTGGGTCAAGCTCGGCGCCGCCGGCGCAAAAGCCTGTCTCGAAGCGGGCGCCAATGATCTCGGCGGGTCACTGATGAATGAGAGCATCACCCGGGCGGCGGGGACAGAACACGGTCAGGAATTTGCACCGACTGCCATGGAACAGGCAATCCGGGATCTCGGCCGCGAGCCATGGCACAGAACGACACTCTATGGCGATGCTTCGGCGGAGCGGCGGCTGGCGGCAAGAAACGCACCGCCGCTGGTCGATCTGCTCATCACGAGGGTTCCGGCAAAGACGGGGATGCGCACAGCCCCGGCCGTGGCTTAGTGTCTAAACAAGGATCAAGGGAATGACGGAGACACTACCGGCAATCGCCGTGCTGGGGGGAACGGGCAGTGAAGGATGGGGGCTGGCGCTGCGCTGGGCCGACGCCGGATATTCCGTGATCATCGGATCGCGCTCGGCTGAGCGCGCACAGGAAGCCGCCGCCGCCATCGATGTTGAGCTGACCGGCCGGCCGGTGCGCGCAGGGGTCGACCGCCTCTCCGCGCGCGGCATGGCTAATACCGAAGCGGCCAAGGCGTGCCAAGTCGCTGTTCTCACCGTCCCCTTCGACGCCCAGAAATCCACGGTGGAGGAAGTCCGGGGCGCGCTTAAGGGAAAGATCCTGGTCGATGTCACGGTGCCCTTGGTCCCGCCCAAAGTGCTGCGGGTTCAACTGCCCAACGGCGGCTCCGCCGTTGCCGCCATACAGGATATGCTGGGAGAGGAGATCCGCGTGGTGTCCGCGTTCCAAAATATCGCCGCGGCGCATCTGAAGGACCTCGATCATGGCATCGATTGCGACGTGCTGGTTTGCGGCGACAACAAAGCGGCACGCGAGGAGATTATCAAGCTTGCCACGGATGCCGGCATGCGCGCCTGGCACGGCGGGCCCATCGCGAACTCAGCGGTGGCCGAGGCGCTGACATCGGTCTTGCTGTTCATCAATCGCAATTACGGTATCGACGGGTCCGGTTTCAAGATAACCGGCACGCCCAGCAAGGATAAGGCGTGACGCCCGAGATGGATACTGCACACCCTCACTCTGACGTGAATGTACCTGCCAGACTGTCCGTCACGGCGCTTGGCGGCATCCCGCTTATTAAACCTGGAGACGATCTTGTTCAGATCATCCTGGATGCGCTGGACGGGATGGGCGACCGGTTGGAAGATGGTGACATTCTGGTCCTGGCGCAAAAAATCGTCTCCAAATCCGAAGGCCGCATCGTCGATCTGGAAAGCGTGACGCCGTCCGCCAGGGCCTTAGAGGTTGCCGAACAGGTGGACAAGGACCCCCGTCTGGTCGAACTGATCCTGTCGGAGGCAACGGAGATCGTGCGCCACCGCAAGGGTGTGCTGGTGGTCGCCCATCGTTGTGGGGTCGTGCTGGCAAACGCCGGCATCGACCGGTCCAACGTGGATCAGGCGGTCGGGGGAACGGATACCAACGTCCTGCTGCTGCCGGAAGATTCCGACGCCTCCTGTGCGAGGCTGCGGCAGGATTTCCAGAACCGCGCCGGCGTGACGATCGGGATCATCATAAACGACAGCCTGGGACGGGCATGGCGCAACGGCACGGTGGGCGCCGCCATCGGCGCTGCCGGGATCGAGGCGCTGCTAGATCTCAATGGCGAACCCGATCTGTTCGACCGGCCGCTGCAAAGCACTCAGGTGGGGCTGGCCGACGAGTTGGCGGCAACCGCATCGTTGGTTATGGGGCAGGCGGGCGAAGGCCGTCCGGTAGTACTGATCCGGGGCCTTGAACGCGGACATGGCCAGGGTCGCGCCGCCGATCTGGTCCGGCCACGGGATCAGGACTTGTTCCGGTGATCCTCGCGCTGGCGGGCGGTGTGGGCGGCGCCAAGCTGGCCCACGGGCTGGTCCGAATTCTTTCCCCGGACGGGTTGGTGATCGCCGTCAATACAGGAGACGATTTCGAGCATCTGGGGCTGCATATCTCGCCCGATCTCGATTCGGTCATGTACAAGCTTGCCGGTCTCAACGACACCGAACGCGGCTGGGGTCTCGCGGACGAGAGCTGGCATTTCATGGAAGCGCTGGCGCGGCTGGAGGGGGAAACCTGGTTCAATCTGGGCGACAGGGATCTCGCCACCCATGTGGAACGGACGCGCAGGCTTGCAGCGGGCGAAACACTGTCCCATATCACAGCGGCTCTGTGCGGCGCGCTCGGCATAGAACACAGAATCGTTCCCATGACCGATTCCGCCGTCCACACCATGGTCACGACAGAGGCCGGCACCATACCCTTTCAGGATTATTTCGTGCGCCTTCGTTGTGAGCCTGTTGTAACCGGGTTTAGTTTCGCTGGCGCGGAAAGCGCCCGCCCTACTCCGGCCTTTACGGCGGCGCTGAAATCGGCAGATCTTTCTGCCATCGTGATTTGCCCCTCCAACCCCTATGTCAGCATCGACCCGATCCTGAGCCTGGCTGACGTAGCCGCTGCCCTTGAAGGGCGCCGTGTTCCCTTGGTCGCCGTATCACCGATCATCGGCGGCGGCGCCATAAAGGGCCCAGCGGCAAAAATGATGGCCGAGCTTGGCCTGCAACCGTCGGCGGCTTCTATCGCCTCACACTACGGTAGGCGACTAGACGGCCTGGTTATCGATCAGACCGATGGAGCGCTCGCGCCCAAGATCGAAGCCATGGGAATTCCGACACATGTCGCGCAAACCATTATGAAAAGCGCCGATGACGAGCGAACGCTCGCACAAGAAGTCTTGACCTTCGCCGCCTCGTTAAACGTCAGATCAAAATGAGACTGTTTGCCGTCATTCCGGTCAAACCGTTCGCGGAGGGCAAGTCTCGGCTCAAAAATATCCTGTCCGATACGGCACGGCGTGATCTCAATTTTCGTATGTTCGAGCACGTCCTCACCGTAGCCGCTTCGATGATCGGCGCAGCCAACACCATCGTCGTAAGTGCCGATCAGACCGCGCTGGCCCTGGCCCGTGACCACGGCGCGACAACCGTTCGCGAAGCAACGCGCACCGGGCTGAACGCCGCCCTGAAAGTGGGTGCGGAGAAGGCGGCGGCGCGCGGCGCGGATGCGATTCTGATCCTGCCCACGGACCTCCCCACGCTGTCACAGGACGATTTAGAGGCGCTTTTAGACTGCGCGAAGATTCCGCCGTGCGTCATTATCGCCCCCGACCGATCGAACCGGGGCACCAACGCGCTTTTGATATCCCCGCCAGATGCGATCGGGTTCTCCTTTGGACCCGATAGTTTCTCCGCACACCAGGCGGCCGCCCACGCCATCCCCGTTAAGCCGGTGCCGGTGCACCGCGACGGGCTGGCATTCGATATCGACACGCCGGAAGATTATCAACAGCTTGAAAGACAGGGATGGGATGCTATTCGCTCTGTAGCAGGCAATTGAAGGGTAGCGAAAACGACAAATTTATGGGGGAATAGACCCGCTCTGCTCCCTCAACCGCCTGATTTTGGAACCACCCGATGAAATTAGCCTCCTGTAAGACCTATCGCGTTGCCGTCCCGACCCGGCGGGCCCATACCTGGGCCAGCAAGATGGACACACCGATCGGTCATCATGCCATTGTCAAACTGGAGGCCGACGACAGCACCATCGGCTGGGGAGAATCCCCCGCGGGCGAGACCTGGGGCGGCTCCGATATGCGCTATTACGGCGAATCGCCGGAAACCGTGTGTCATATGATTGAAACCCATCTTTTCCCCGCCATTCAGGGTATGTCACCGTTTCAGATCGCCAACATTCACGCACGCATGGACCGCGTGGTGAAAGGCCATCCCTATGCCAAGGCAGCGCTCGACATCGCGATCTACGATCTTGCCGGCAAGGCGTCGGGCCGACCGGTATGCGAACTGCTGGGCGGCGATTTCCGCGACAGCATCGAGGTGACTCATTCGCTTGGCATCATGCCCATCGACCAATGCATCGAGGAAGCAAAGCTGGCTGTGGCGGAAGGCATAACAACGATCAAATGCAAGACCGGACTGGACCCTGAGCGCGATGTAGAGATCGTCCGGCGGCTGCGCGAAGAGGTCAGCCGGACCGTCAAGATCCGGGTCGATGCCAACGAGGCGTACCCCTCCGTCAGCGCGGCGGTCAGCGTCACCCGTGCGCAAGCGGCCTACGGTGTCTTTATCTGCGAACAACCGCTGATGGGCGCTGAAATGCTGGCCCGCGTCGCCGAGCGCATCGACATTCCGGTGATGGCGGACGAATCCGCCTGGACGGTGCATGACATTATCGAGCTGTACAATCTGCGCGCCGCCGAGTGTTTTTCCTGCTACGTCACCAAACCGGGCGGGCTATATCGCGCCAAGCAGCAGGGCGATATAGCCCATGCGCTGCACATGTATTGCGATATCGGCGGATCGGTCGAGCTTGGCATCGGCAACGCCGCCAATCTGCACCTGGGGGCCGCCCTGGAAAATGCCTATTTGCCAAGCGTTTGCCCGGTATCCAAGCCAAAAGGGGCGGCGGGCCCGGATATCGCGGGCAACTACTACCTCGACGATATCGTCACCGAGCCCTTCAAGTTCGAAGGCGGACGCGTATACCGCCCGCTTGGGCCGGGTCTGGGGATTGAGGTCGACGAAGACAAGATCGCGACCTACTCCCTATAAGCCGATAAATCGCTGGCAGCCGTAATCAGGCCCTACTGATCATGGTGCGACTTTATTAACCCCAATTTGGCAGTATTGGCGGCTTTCCGCGCGAAGGAAACTTCGCAAAATTCGTCTGCCCTGAGATAGGGACGCTATATTATCTTTGTTTATCAAATGGTTATGATCAGCCAATGCCGACGGCCGCGATTATGAAGAAATCGAACATTGTTCGGGTGTTGCTGGTCCTCATGGCAATGTCGCCGTCATCCATGGCTGCAATTTATTCAGCCGTGACCGGCCCGAACACAGGCGCTCCCGCTATACATGCCTTCAAGCCATCGGACGTTATTTTTCCTGGATTTATACAAACAGATTTAAGGCAGCGACCGGAGGATAACCGAGGATTTTCCGGGTTCCTGGAGGAGGTCCGCAATGCTGTCAATTCGACCAGGGGGGGAGCTTCTTTGACGGATCGGGCCGAGGACGCATCCCTGGCAAACAGAAGAAGAGACAAGGGCCAATCCCGGAACGCCACCTATGAATCTTCCACTCCGATAAAGCTGGAGCCAAATTCGAGCACCGGAGCCACGACCGAGGTATATCTGGGCGTCAGTGTAAAACAAATTGTGAGTGAAATTCCGCCTGCCGGAACGATCATCCTGGAACGCCCAACAAACGGCACCACGGAAAATCGCGCTCGGGGAAAAGGATCGTATTCAGGGTCGGTCAAAGGTGGGGCGCTGGGCAGCGGCGGTAGCTGGCTTCGCGGAGGCTTTTTGTCGACAGGGGAGGCAAACGGTCTTTCGGGTTTCGGGTTTGACCTGCAGCCCATGTCCTTTCCGACCGATCAGGGAACCGGAGCAATTTTCGGTGCGGGACCTGGCGAGATCGAAGTCACCAAAGGCTTAAAAGCCCTTCGAAGGATAGTCCTGGATTTGGTCTTCAACCCGTTTGTCTATTTTGGCGGTCTGATCATTGCCGTCTTCATGTTTATGGCGCGGTTCCGGAGCACATCGGCCTAAATCATTTTCACGCTGTCCGATCACCCACTACATTGCACGAGACATTTTGTCACCGTCGCGTCGGAGAGAAGCGTACAGCCGTTTTCGGTTACCGCGACCATATCCTTGTTCTGCAGACCGAAACCGTAACCCGTCCGGTAGATAAGCGGTTCAATACCGAGCACCATCCCCGCTTCCAATGCACAATCGTTCTGGGCGCCAAGATACGGATCCTCATGCAGATGAAGGCCGATGCCATGGCCGACAAATGCAATGGGCGGCATGTTCAGCGGGGCTATCATTTTCAGATATGCATCATAAATATCGCGGGTGCTGGCGCCCGGCTTGATGATCTCCAGCAACATTTGCGTCGCATCGCTTAACAGAGCCCATATGCGTTCCGCGTGCTCAGGCGGCTCACCGACATAGGCCGACCGGCAGACACCCGCGTGGTATCCGTTCAGGATCGAGAAGATTTCGACACGGCAGATATCTCCTGACGCCAAAATCCGATCGCTGGGACCGACATTGGGCAACTGGCTGCGCTCGCCGGTCGCAATGATCATGAATTTGAAATCCTCGGCGCCCCGCGCATAAATACCGCGCGTCAGATCCGCGGCAATCTGCATTTCCGAAATGCCGACATCTGCCACCGCCAGCGCATCCTTGATGCTCTGATCGGAAATGCGCGACAGACGATGCAGCAGATCAAGCTCCCTGCCGGTCTTGATCATCCGCGCCCGATTGAACAAATCCTGGGCCGCGACGAAATCGATTTTGGGCAACTCGCTGTTCAATATATTCAGATCGCGCGCCGGCAGATAATCGGTCTCGATTCCCACCCGCCCCTGGGTCAGCGATAACTCACGCAGCAGCTCGGCAAAGACCGCCATCGAGGAATCGGTAAATTCACCCCAGCTTTTCAGCGGCACACCGGGCAGCCGGGCTGAGACAGTGGATTCTTCCATATCAACCGTGAATGCAGCCACTGTTGCGTCGGGTTTGACGACCAGCATGCTGTGCCGCCAGCGCAGCACATGATGGGAGGGCACGACGAACCCTGCCAGGTAGGCGAAATTTTCCGGGCTGGTCGCGATGATGGCGTCGAGCCCGTTTTCTGCCGCGATTGACGCGATTTTTTTCAATATGTCCTTATTCATATTTTACACCACCAGCGTTTTGCGCTTCAGACAAGGCGCACCATATACGTTCCGGTGTCGCCGGCATGTCCACATCCCGGGCGCCGTGGCGCGCCAGGGCATCGGATACCGCACACATCACCGCGGGCAGGGCGCCCACCGTACCGGCCTCGCCTGCGCCTTTAACACCCAACGGATTGAGCGCTGTCGGCACCGCGTTCGACCCAGTCTTGATGGCACAGACATCTTCGGCCCGCGGCATGGCGTAATCCAGGAACGACCCGGTCAGTATCTGGCCGCTGTGGGGATCAAACCGGATGGCTTCAAGGACCGCCTGTCCGATGCCCTGAACGACACCGCCCTGTATCTGGCCTTCCAGCAGAAGCGGATTGAGCACCGTGCCGACGTCATCGACCGTCGCATAGCGGGCGATCGCCACCTGGCCGGTCTCGGGATCGATTTCCACCTCACATACATGGGTGCCGTTTGGAAAGGTCGGCGAGGACGGCGTGAACAAAGCGTCAGCCGATAGACCGGACGCCGCCGCGACCACCTGCTCAATCGTGACAACACGGTCGGTACCGGCAACCCGGAAACGCCCCGCATCGAATTCGATGTCCGCGACTGCCGCCTCCAGCAGAGAGGCCGCCACAATTTTTCCGGCTTCGATTATTTTTTCAACGGCCAGAATGGCCGCGCTGCCGCCGGTAACCGCCGACCGGGAATTGAACGTGCCCATACCGGTGGCAACAGCGTCACTATCGCCATCCTGTATCCGGACCTTTGCGGGATCGAGACCCAGCGCTGGGCATACGAGCTGCCGATAGATAGTGGCATGGCCCTGTCCCTGCCCCGCGGTGCCGACGGCGATCGTGGCACACCCGCCTGGCTCTAGCCGGATTTCGGCGCCTTCGGGGCTGGGCCGGGCGGTCTGTTCGATCGCGTTGCTGATCCCAAGCCCCCGCAAACGGCCGCGCCGGCGCGCTTCTTCGCGGCGCGCGTCAAACCCCGCCATATCCGCAAGCTCGATGGCCGCATCCATGGTGCGTTCAAACGCACCACAATCATAGACGAGCCCAACCCCGGTATTGTGAGGAAAAGCATCCTCGCCGATAAGATTGCGCCGCCTCAGCGCCACGCGACCGATGTCCAGCGCGCGCGCCGCCTTGTCGATCAGGCGCTCGAGTATATAGGCCGCCTCGGGGCCCCCGGCGCCACGGTAGGGAGAGGTTGGATTGGTATTCGAACAAACCCCTGCAACTGAAACATCGAGCGCCGGAATGTCATATACGCCGGACAAGAGCGCCAGCGTATTCAAAGGCGCCCGCGGTCCCTTGATGGCGGGGTAGGCGCCTAAATTGACCATTGCGGAAACGCGGAGCGCCAGAAACCTGCCGCTCGTGTCAAGCGCCAGACTGGCCTCGCTAACCGCGTCACGGCCATGATCGTCGCCTACAAATCCCTCGCTGCGCGAGGCAACCCATTTCACCGGGCGACCGAGCCGGCGCGCGGCCCACAGGACGCAAATCAACTCCGGATAGAGCGGGCCGCGCAGCCCGAAGCTGCCGCCGATATCTCCGGTGACGACACGAATCCGGGCCGGTTCCACGCCGAAAATGTATTTGGCTAGCTGGTCGCGGATGCCGTGTGGACTTTGCACGCCGCCGCGCAGGGTGTAGCGCGCCTCGCCCGCATCATAGAAGCCGATATAACCGCGGGGTTCCAGGGTACTGGCCGAAACCCGCTGGTTTACCAGGGCCTGATGTATGATATGGGCGGCTTTCCCAAATGCCTCATCGACAGCCTGACGATTACCTTCCTGAGCATAGAAAATTTCATTGTTGGGGCATTCATCCCAAATTCTTGTCGCGTCTTCGGCGACAGCCTGTTCAATCCCGGTGACGGGGGTGAGGGGCTGGTACTCGATCACGACGCGGTCGGCAGCTTCTTCGGCAATCTCGGCTGTTTCGGCAATCACCATGGCGGTGCAGTCACCCATGTACCGGACACGATCGCTGGCCAGAGCCGGGTGCGGCGGTACCACCATGGGAGATCCGTCGCGTCTTCGGCATTCATCGAGACAGGGTATCGGGCCAATCCCGTCGGCTCGGTAATCCGCCCCTGTCAGCACGGCGAGGACTCCGGGCAGCAACATAGCCCGGTCTACATCGACAGCGATAATCCTGGCATGGGGATGCGGCGAGCGGATCATGACGGCCCGAGCCATGTCGGGCTCATCCCAATCGTCAAGAAACAACCCGCCGCCGGTCAGCAGGCGCTCGTCCTCGCTGCGTCTGACCGGCTCACCGGGCAAAAACAGTGCCATGGCCGCTTCCCCGCCTAAGCTGTTTTTTCGACCCGCCGGAACTGACGGCTCAGTTCGCGGCGCGCCTTTCCTTCGGCAAGTTTGGATCGCCAATTTCCTGCGCGGCGGCAAGCTTGTTGGAAAAATAATCGAAAAACAGACCGAGATTTCGTCCTTCGCCCATGGTCTTTGCCTTGCGGGCCAGCTCGTCGTCATCCGGCCAGTCATAGGCCAGACCCGATGCGGCAATTTCGAGCTGCTGTTGGCAGGCAACCTCCAGATTGACGCCGACAATGGTCATTTTCTCAATCGATTCGCCGCAGAACACCACGCCGTGATTGCGCAGAAAGACGGCATAATGGTCGCCGAGAATATCCGCCATGTCGTCGCCGACGCCCATGTCGCGGATTAGCTCCGAGGTCCGCGTGTAGCGCGGCGGCGGCGCCGCGAAATAGCTGCCGGCGTTGGACAGCGCGCGCAACGGCTCGCTAGTGCAGGAAAATACCGTCCCATACCGCGGATGTGTGTGGGCGCTGGCATTGATGTCGGGGCGGGCCTTGTAGATTCCCATATGAATGGGCCACTCGCTATGGCGCTTGTTGCCGTCGCCATAGAGCAGATTGCCGTCGAAATCGAGAAGCTGGTGATCGTTCCAGTCCTGCACTTCGCCCAGCGTGAGACCCCAGCGCTTTATCCAGATTCCGCGTCCTTCCGGATCGCGCATCGCAAGATGCCCGAGGGTGAAATTGCCATGCCCTTCCATTTCGAGAATTCGGCTGGCTAGCGCCAGTCTGTCGAGCGACTCCCTTAACTCCGGTGATACATCGATGGTATTCGACTGTGTGTGCGCCGCCATTTCCGAACTCTCCCTGTTTCACGTATTACGGTTGGATAGGGGATTGTAGATCACCGGACCGCGCCTTCCAACGTCGATCGCGACCAAAATTTCCGGGTAATCGGCTATCGGGGTCTATCCGTTAGTTTTCAGGCTTTTACTGTTTTTTAACCACGAAGAAACACTCTGTAAATCGCGTAAATCGGCGATTTTCGGCAATTGCGCGCGGTTGCTGTGGGAAGAGTTCTTAATAATCGTGTTTCGACATTGGCCAAGACTGGCGATCAACCTCATCGCGGTGTCCGTGTTCACGGCCGGATGTGTCGTCACGCCCGACCCGATTGAAAATCAGGGCCACGTCGAGCGATCACGGCAAGATTTGAGCAAACTACGGTCGATCGAATTCGTTCCGACAAAACCAATAAAGCTGCATGAAGCCATGGCGCGCGCGGTCTCCTTTAATCTCCGACACCGCGTTGCACAGATCGAGCGCGACATCGCCAACGCCGAGCTGGAAAAAAATAATTTCGAAATGCTCCCAACGTTTGACCTCAACGCCTCTCGTGACAGAAAAAACGTCAACATTTCAAATACCGACGATCGCATATCCAATACAGCGAGCGCGACCTTTGCCTGGAATATACTTGATCTTGGCGTTAGCTATGCACGCGCCAACCAGCAGGCGGATGAAGTGCTCATCAAGCAGGAACAGGAACGCAAGGCTCTGCAAGATATCATCCGGCAGGTGAATGCTGCCTTTTGGCGAGCCGCGGCCGGCCAGCGGCTTCTGACAAAGGTCCATTCCATCGCGCGCGATCTTCAAGTTGCCATGGAGGCATCCCGCGAAATGGAGCGCACAAGAGCAACCGACGTTATTTCCGCGGTTTCGTTCCGGCGCACGATCGTTGAATCGGTCAAACAGGCCCTCGCCATCAGGCGCGAACTGCAGGAAGCAAAGTCGGAGCTTGCCGAACTTCTCAATATCCGACCGGGCACGGACTTTGAGCTGGCACAGCCGGCAATGAACGTCAGTTTGCCCCGGCTCCCCATGTCGATTGAGAATCTGGAGGTTTTCGCCCTGGAGAATCGGCCGGAACTTCGTGTCGAAAAATATAATGAGCGTATCGGCAACTGGCAGGCGCGCGAAGCCTTATACAATTTGCTGCCTGGACTGAAGGTCAGCGCCGGTCAGAACTACAACAGCGAATCGGCCAATCTGTCTCCAAACTGGATCAGCACCGGCGTGAATATGGGCATGAATTTGTTCAGTCTCTTTTCCGGATCCAGTGAATACGAGATTGCCGAAGGCAAGGCAGAGCTGGCGCGCCGACAGCGGCTTGCCCTGTCACTGGCCGTATTGACCCAGGTGCATATGTCACGGATCAAATTCCAAAGCGCGGCGCAGCAAATGCGCCTGGCGCACGAGATCGCGGAATCCGACCGGTCGTTGACCCAACTGCTGCGCACCGACGGGCAGTTTCTCAACAACGATTATTTCGAAGCGGTTAGCCTGTCGACCCAGCAACTTCAGTCGGAGATGAACGAACAGCGTTCATACGTGGATCTGGTGTCGGCCCATGCGGACCTCATGCATGCTGTCGGGCTAGATTTGTTCCTGGACACCGTGCCTTTCAACGACATTCCCGCGCTCAGCGACGCTATCCGGGCGATGATGGCGCAGTGGACCATATCCGACGGAACCGCGACGGAGCCAGCCATCGCCCTGCCACTGGACCAGTTGGTCAACAGCATGATTTCGGTGGACAGCCGCGCTGATACTTTGATCTCTACGGCAACAACAACTCACCCGGCAATACATCTGTCCAGGAAGACAGGTGCGTCGCCTGCTGAAACGCTTTTCACAACGGGCATACGTGAAGAAACCGAACTTGCGGCATCACTGCCGGAAATCTTTCGGCCGACCAGTCAGACCATATTAAATGATCGCCAGCCTGACGATATGGATGGGGCACCCGAAAGCGGCCAAAATACCGGCGACATCTCACCGATCGGCGCGGCGCGGCGCAATAGCGCACAGCCAGAAAATGACCTGCCCCCTGAAACTATCGAGAAGCTGAATAAAATTGCCCCATCGAGCCAGGCTAATCCCTCTGAGACAACGACAGACGTCGTAGACCGGAAAGTTCCTATTCGGCCGCTAAAATTAGGGCCACCCTCTACAAGCGGCGGCCGGGATGAGACACCGGCAACGAGCCAAACCACCGTCGGGAACACACGGGTCAGCGCAAAAAAACACAACGGCGCACTATCGAAAAAAGACCTAAACCGGGCAACCGTCGAACGGATGACCAGAATTAGGCGGTCGAGCCCGGTCAATCCCTCGGAGACAAGGTCACACCCCGTCGACTGGGAATTCTCTACTCAGTCTCTGAAATTAGGATCACGTTATACAGTCGGCGGCCGGGATGAGACCGCAGGAACCAGCCAAACGCGCGTCAGGAATTCACCGGCCGGCGCGGCAAAACACATCGGCACACAGCCAAAGGAAAACATCATCCCAGAAACCATCGAGCGGCTGAACGGAATCGCGCCATCGAGCCGGGGCAATCCCTCAGAGACAAATCCAAAGCCGATCGTCTGGGAATTTTTCGTTCCGGCTTCGAAATTGTGAACGCCGTCCCGGATGGGCTGGCAACATTTGGTTCGATAAGGCGCGTCAACCCGCCGCCTACCGTTCGGAAAAGGCCCTGTCTAGAGACTGGAAGATAGGCCGCAGCAGATACCGCAACAGGGTGCGTTCCCCGGTGATGATATCGACCTCGGCCACCATGCCGGGCAGAACCAAATTTTCACCCGGTTTATCGCCGACATAATTCTTATTCAGCTTGATCTCCGCCCGGTAGTAAATTTCGTCCTGACGGTCCTTGAAGGTCGTGGCGGAAATCTTGGTGACCTCGCCTTCCAGCTCGCCAAACCGCGCAACGTCAAAGGTGGTCACTTTGACAGCGGCCTTTTGGCCGGGCGATATATGGCCAATATCGATCGGCGATACCCGGGCTTCGACAACCAGTTCCTGATTGACCGGTACGATTTCCGTGATGAGCCCGCCGGGTGTGACGACGCCGCCTATGGTGTGGACGGTCAAGCCCTTCACGATACCGCGAACCGGCGCGCGAACATCGACCCGCGCCGCACGGTCCTTCGCCCGGACAATGAGTTCACGTATACCAGCCATCTCGGCGGAAATCTTGCCTGATTCGCCGAGAGCATCATTGTGCCGCGATGAATCAAGACGTTGCATCTTGCCACTGGCCTCCTCTATGGCACTTCGGGCGCGGTCAATTTTACCTTTGATCTCGGCGCTCTCACCGACGGCGCCCTCATAGTATTCAAGGGTCTGCAAATAGACGATCCTCGATACCAGGCCGCGCTTGACCAGCGATTCATGCATGTTTTTCTGTTTGGCCAGATTGGCGATACGGCTTTTGAGCCGGCTGGCCTGACGCCGCAGCACATCAAGCTCTGATTTGCGCTGGGCACGCTGAAACAGCAGTACCTCTCGCTCGTTTGCGAGCGCCTGGTTTTGCTGGCGCAAGATCGCCAGTTCCTCGCGGACGCTTAACTGGTGGCGCGCCTCTATATGATCGAACTTCGGTTTGCGGTTCTCCGCGAAGGCACGCAGCCGTTCGCGGCGTGTCTCCAGCGCCGCGTAGCGGGCTTCCATTTCGTCCAACTGAGCGAAGGACGTCGTCGAGTCAAGCCGCGCCAGAACATCGCCTTTTTCCACCAGGTCGCCGTCACGAACCAGGATCTGGGAAACGATGCCCCCTTCGAGGTGCTGAATCGCCATGACCGAACCGCTCGGAACGACCTCGCCCGATGCCTTTGTGGTTTCGGTCAGGGTGGTTATGGCAGTCCATCCGATAAACACGAAGATGCTGAGCGTAATCGTCAGCAGCAACAGGCGGACGATCCTTGGCGGACCGACTTCTTCGAGAATGACCGATTGGGACAGGTGCCGCAGCTGACGGGCGTCGCCAAGGCGGGAGGGTGAAATCGGGCTGCTCATTGCTTCAGCGCACCGTGCAGATCCAGGGCATCCGCCGGTTTTCCATAATACCGAACCCGGCCATTTTCGAGAACCATAAGATGATCCGCGACCCGCAAATGACTGGGCCGATGCGATACCACGATGATTGTCGTCGAGCCGCGAAACTTTTCTATCGCCGCCAGGAAAGCGGCATCACCCCGTTCATCCAGCATCTGTCCTGGTTCGTCGAACAGAAAAATCGTCGGCTTGCGTAAATACGCCCGGGTAAGAGACAGCTTCTGCTTGAAGCCCTCTGGCAGTTCCGCGACCACCGTCTCGGTCAAGCGTGTTTCATAGCCGTGCTGCAGGCCCAAAATCGCTTCATGAACGGCGGCTGTCTTTGCCGCCTCGACAATATCCTCGTCACTCGCCCACGGGGTGACCAGGCGAAGGTTCTGCGAGACCGTGCCGTAGATCATCTCACTGGTTTGCGGCACCAGACCGATATTCTGCCGGATGTCGATCGCGTCCATCTGCCTGACGTCGATCCCGTCGATCAGGACGGCGCCCATTTGCGGGCGGTAGAGCCCTGCCGCGAGATTCAAAATGGTCGATTTTCCCGCACCGTTGGCGCCGGTTATCGCCAGCACCTCTCCTGGCTCCACGGAAAAGCTGACCCCGGAAAGCGCCGGATCGGCGTCGGGTGTATGACGGAACGCCACGTTGCTGAACGAAATGCGGCCGCGATAGCTCAATTTCGGCGGAATGTGACCGGGCAGCCGCTCGGGCTTCAGCTTCATCAAGTGGTTGATCTGACGCAACGTGGCGCGGATCTGCGTCGCCCGGTTCAGCAACGTGAGCAGCGACTGGAATGGCCCCAGCACACGCCAGGATAGGGCCATGGAGGCGACCAGCGCGCCGATCGTCAGAGTCTTGTCCATGACCATGATCGCGCCGAATCCGACCATCGCTGTTCCAGCGCCGAGCAGGACGCTTTTGCCGATTGTCTGCATGGTTTGATTGATCATGGCTACGCGGAAATCGCCAATGGCGGATTCCGCTGAAATATTGCTGAAACGCTTCAGCCATACGGTTTCGGCGCCGGCGAATTTTATTGCCCGCATCCCAGAAACCGCCTCGATCAGAAACCGTTGCTGCTGTGTCCTGCCTTTCGACACCTGGCCGTAGACCCGCCTGACAAACGGTGAGGCCAGCATCGCGCCAGCGACAAGAATCACCGCCGCCAGAATCGGAACCAATACCAGCCAACCGGCCAGCACCGTGATGACCGCGGCAAATAAAACGGCAAATGGTATATCGATCAGCGTTTCGCCCAGCGGGCCCGCGAAAAACTCCCGCACCGATTCGAATTCCTGCAGGTGAGAGACTTGCGCGCCCAGCGGTTCGTTCTCTGTCATTGCAATGGGCATCATCAATACCTGACGAAATCCCGCCGTTCCGATGATGTAGTCGATGCGGCCTGCCGCGTGGGCCATGGTGAGAGAGCGGAAACGGCGAAAGACCCATTCAAATCCAAGTGCCGAACAAACCCCCAAAAATAGCAGAATAAGCTGATCGACCGAGCCGGAAGGAATGACGACATCGTATATGGCCATCATAAAGAGGGGCATTGCCAGGCTCATGAGGTTGACCATCAGCGTGATGACCAGAACCTGAAGAACAAGCTTGCGGAAACGGATGAACAGCTCCGCCATCCAGGCCGCGCTATCGGATTGAAGGGGTCTCTGATCGGTGCCCTGTTTCAAGACATAAGCCGTGCCGCCGAGATTTTCCCCGGAAATGGTTTCCTTGGCGCGGGACGCGCCGTTGAAGACCCGGTAGCCGCCATCGTCGTTCCGCCCGAGCACCACACAGACAGACCCCTTATCGGGCACGAACAAACAGGGCAGAAGACCGGGATTGAGGCCATCAAGCCCGATCTTGACGGCGACGGTATTGAAGTTGAGGTTGGCGAGCGTGCTCCTGAAATCCTCAAGATCAAGTGCATCGATAAAATGCGGCAGGGATTCCGATAGATGGCGCGCCCGGCCTGACCAGCCGAGAGCCTCCAGCAGCGGCACGAGACAGGCGCCGTAATCCGATATATCGTGCTCGACGTTGGCGCCGAACCCGCTCAGAATGCGGAGCCCGGCCGCCATCCCGACGTCAGCACGAGCGTCGCCCGATAGTGTGGCGGCAGCGGTCATGCAAACTCCCGCTGTATTCGATCGATCGATCCGCGCGCGTCTTCAGGGGCTTTATGCACCCCATGATCGCGGATGACATAGCGCGTGTCCGCGAGTTCGAGGAACGATGGGCGGTGGCTGACAATCACCAGGGCGGATTTTCCGCGGTAGTATTTGAGCAGTTCCAGCAGGCGGGTGTCGCTGTCCTGATCCAGAAACGTATTGGCTTCATCGAACAGGATGAGTTGGGGATTCTCGACCAGAGTAAGCGCGCGGATCAGGGCGATACGCTGGCGTACACCGCCGGGCAGCCCGTCATTCGCGGCGTGTTCGACCCGCGTTTCATAGCCGTGCGGCATACGTCCCACCGCCTCGTGCAGCCCCAGCTTCTCCGCCATGATAAGAGCGTCGTCAATATGGGAATCGCCGCGGAACATGGTCAAATTGTCCATCAACGAGCCCTGGAACAGAACCGGCTGCTGCGGCAGATAAACCACCTGAGAGCGCAGGCTCACCGCGTCATGCTCCCAGATATTCTGGCCATCGATAAGCACCTGGCCGGCGGAGGGGACATGCAGTCCCATGATCAGCCCTAGAAGCGTCGATTTTCCCGATCCGTTGGGGCCGCTCACGGCAATGGTTTCGCCGGCGTTGAAGTGAAGATTGACGTTCTGGAACAGCGCATTTTCCTGCTGCGTATAGGAAAAGGTGACATCTTTCAGGACGACGTTCCCCGCGATCCGGTGCAGGGCGGGCGCCTCGGGCTTGGATTCAAGCGGTAATTGCATCAGGTCATCGACCTGGTTGCGGGTAACCCGTGCGTTCTGAAACTGGGTCCAGGTCGCAACGGCCCGCATCATCGGCTGCGCGGAGCGGCTCGCAAGCAGGGTACAGGCGGCCAGCGCCCCGATGGTCAGGGCGCCGTCGATAACCATCGTGCTGCCGTAGGCCCCGACAGCGATTGCCGTCAGTTGCGAAAAAACCTGACCGGTGTTGCGGCTCCACGTACTGGCGTCCGCGAACAGATAACTCGCTTCCGCCGAACTCGCCTGCAGCCGTTCATAACGGCGGACCATCATCGCCTCCATGCCCAGCCCCTTGATGGTATGGATGGTTTTAAGCACTTCGATGATGAAGTTGTACCGGCGATCATCGGTCTCTCTTCTGAGTTTGAGCGCGGCGCTTACCCGTCGTCCGGCGATGGCCGCCGTCATACCCAACAAAATCAGAACGATGACCGGCACGACGGCCAACGGCCCCGCTATCAACCCGATCAGGAGAAAAAACAGCAGCGCGAAGGGAAGATCGACAATCAGCAACAGGGACTGGCCGGCAAAATGGCTTTTGACGGAATCAATCGCCCGCAAACGCTGAATGTGAACGCCGGGCGGCGATGCGTCGAAGGCACGCAGATCTGATTTGAAAATATGGCCGACCGCGTCGCAGGCCATTCTGTGCTGCACCCGCGCCGCCGTCCAGTTTGAGATGTAGGCGCGCCCGAGACTCAGGATCATATCCAGGATCAGAATGAAACCCAGCGCGACCACAAAAATAGCCAGTGTCTGGTTTGAATTATTGGGAATAACGCGGTCATAGACCTGCAATATTGTAATCGGCAAGGCCAGTGACAGAATATTGATGGCGCTCGACGCAGCAATCAACTCCGCGCGGTGGCCACGCAGGATATCGAATTTGGGTGCTGCTTTTGTCATCGCCTGATATGGCCTAGATCACTTTCGATGGATACTGCCGGTCGCAACCACATAATCGCTCGTCGCCGCCCCGCTCGACCCCACTGCGATGAGCCCCGAAGTTCTAACTCACTGAAAATCAGTACATTTATTACCGACCGTAGAGTGCAGAAGCGGGTTAAATATTTGGTTAACCAAGTCAGAAAATCGGGGCCTGACATACAGCGCGGCGATGGCCGGTAGCAGCCCGGCGACCCGGACGCTCCCTACGAAACAGCGCCATCAGTACAAAACGTCGGAACGCGGGGTAATTCACGACAAATTTGTAATTGCTCACCCTGGGTGTTCCGGAAGGATCTGCGGGTGGTGTTTTTCGCTAACTTGGCAT
>JAQBTY010000233.1 GCA_027624735.1 Pseudomonadota bacterium
CGCTTCGATAAGGATGTTCCGGGTTATCGTGGCGTTTTTGTCGATGCGACCGCTGAAGGTGGTTGTCGTCGCCTGCGGCGGCGCGGTCACGGTGACGGTCATGGTCGAATTAGCCGTTTGGCCACCGCCCGTCGCGCTCAAAATGTAGGTCGTCGTGGCCGTCGGGTTCATCGTGACGCTGCCATCGGCCGGCAGACTCGCCCCGCCGTCGATCGAAACGCTGTCCGCGCCGGTCGTCGTCCAGGCCAAGGTGGTGGATCCGCCGGAAGTGATCGTGTCCGGCGTGGCGGTGAAGCTGTCAACCGTGGGCGCAACCGGGGACACCGGATTGACGGTAATTGTCAGGGCCGAATTCGCCGTCCCGCCGCCGGTGGCGGTGGCGGTCAGGGTATAGGTCGTGGTCGTGGCCGGGCTGACCGAAATGTTGGAATTGGCTGGTAAACCGGCGCCGACGCCGTTGTCGATCGACACGCTGGCCGCATCGGTCGTGGTCCAGCTCAACGTGGCGGAACCGCCGGCCGTGATCGAGGGTGTCGTTGTGGAGAAACTGTCGACCGTCGGCAGTGCGGGCGGGGGCTGATTGACGCCGACCGTCACGCTCCTTATCGCAGTCCCACCGGGTCCCGTGACGGACAGGGTATAGACCGTGTTGGTCGTCGGGCTAACCGTGATGCTCCCGTCCAGAGGCAAAGCGGCGCCGCCATTGATCGACACGCTATCCGCGTTGGTGGTCGTCCAGCTCAGGGTGGTGGAGTCGCCGGCCGTGATCACGCCTGGAGTCGCGGTGAAGCTATCGATGGAGAAGGTCGTATCGCTGGCGACCACCGTGACCACCACGGTGTCGGTGCTGGTCGCCCCCTTGTCGTCGGTTACGGTCAATTCTACCGTATGCACGCCACGGGGCATTGTCACCGAAAAGGTCGGGCTGTTCCCAAAGAACGTGCCGTTCTTGGTCCATTGATAGGAAACGATGTTGCCGTCCGGATCCATCGATGCGCCGCCATTGAAGGTCACGACCTCGAGGGTATTGCCATCCGTATCGACGATGTTCTGGTCGGGTCCGGCATTCGCCACCGGCGGCTGATTGTTGGGAAATGTCTGGTTAACCGTTATCGAAACGGTATCGCGCGCCGACCCGCCGGTATTGTCGGTCACGATAAGCTGCACGGTGTGGCTGCCAAACCCGAACAATACGGGCAGGGTTGGGTTGGGGCTGGGGCCGGCGCCGAGGGGGAAGGTCCCCCCGATGGTCACTTCGTGCCATTCATACGATGCGATGGAGCCATCCGGATCCGGATCGAAGGACAACGTCCCATCCAGGGTTACCGTCTGGCCTTGAAGGTTGGCGGTCTCAACCACCACATCGGCGCCGGCATTGGCGATCGGCCGCTTGCCAGCTTGTGGTGGCAGTTCCCCCGGTGGGGCCACCAGCCCGGTGACCCTGATTTCATCGACGAAGAGGGTGCCGGTGGCGGCCATGGACGCGAATCGAACCACCATGTTGGCGGCGGTGGCCGGATACCAGGATAGAGTGATCGGCTTATCCCCGCCTACATTACCGCCATGGAAGTGATACGCATCGTCACTATCGTTGACGGTGAATGTCTTCAGGGTCGTGAACGCCCCGCCATCAGTGCTGACCTGCACCGCCACCGTGTCGCCGGCCGAAAATTGGCTGGCCTTGGCTTGGAACTGCAGTTTCATGCCTGTCGCGCCGGCGGGCAGCGTCGCGGTGCGACTCAGCGTGGCGCCGGCGCCAATAAGGGCCCGCGGCGGAGAGGGAGAAGTAGTGCTCTCACTGGACAGCGAAACATCTCCCGCAATCGTCCACGCACCAGACCAGGTTCCAATGCCGCCGGCAAAACCGTTCGAGCTGAAATCATCGAAACTGACGAATGGCCGGTCCACCAGACCGACGAAGACGTCAACCGGGTCGCCTCTGGTGAGACCCAAATCGTCGGTGACCTCCAGAACCAGAAGATGGCGGCCCGTCGTGGTGAGGTCGGTGGTCAAGACCTGGGACGTACCCAGCAGCGCTTCTCCCTCGTACCATGCATAGCTCAACGCGCTCCCTTCGGGATCGGACGATGCGCTGCCGTCGACCGTGATCGTTGCCGATCCGTCGTCGTCCAGGTCCAGGTGAGATTGATCGGCCCCGGCGTTGGGCTTTGGTGGCTGGTTGCGGATCGCCGGCGCGGGTCCGCCGTGATAGACGAAGGCCGCGCCCTCGTTCGGTCCGGCGTTATCGTAGTAACCGGCCCCCAGCATTACATCCGCGAAGCCGTCGCCATTTATGTCGCCGACTCCCGCGACGCTCAGGCCAATCTGGAGCAAATATATCGCCGCGCCCGATTGTCGGGGCTCAAGCCTGACATACGCATCGTCCCGCAAACTTGGAGCAGGGACGCCGTCCGCGATACCGGTCGGGCCGCCACGGAACACGTAGCCGCCGCCTTCGGAGTTCAGACTTCCGGCGTAATTGAGCGTCCCGACGATGACATCGTCGTAACCGTCTTTATCGACGTCACCGGCGGCGGAAACGTCCCAGCCCAGTTGTTGAAGCCGTATGGCTCCCCTGACGATCGTATCGGCGTCGGTGGCGCTGGTCGCCGTGATTCCCAAAGGGTCCCCATGGAAGACCAGGAAGGCGCCCTCAAACTCCGGTGAAAACCCCAGTGGTGGGACGGGTGCGCTGGGCGAGCCGATGATTATATCATCGTAGAGGTCGCCGTTGACGTCCCCGGCGCCGGAGACTCTTATGCCTACCGGCGTATCCGCGCTGCCCACGATCTTGGCGTGCGCGGTGGTCGGATCGTCGCCAACGATTCCCGCCGCGCTGCCCAGGAACACCATCGCGTAGCCGCCGCTCCCTACTATGATGTCATCGTAGAGATCACCGTTGACGTCCCCGGCCCCGGAGACGCTGACGCCAATCTCAGCCGTATCCACCGGCAGCGCTGGAAAGCCGGGCAGGTACGGCCGGATCTCCTTGTGGGCATCGTCAAAGCCGGTTCCGGTAATCCCAGCCGGGCCTCCCAGGAATATCAGGGCCGCGCCGCCAATGCCTTGCGTGTCCCAGGGCGGGATCTCAGGATTGAGGAAGGGAATGCCGGCCCGCGGGGCCCCGACGATGATGTCGGCGAAGCCATCGCCGTTGACATCGCCCGCGCCCGAGACGCTATAACCGAGACGCGAGTCGAGTTCGTTCGAAATGATCCGTGCGTTGGCCAGGGAGGGATCGGCGGTTCCCTGCATCTGGGTCGCGCCGCCGAGATAAACGAAGGCCTCGCCTCTGACCGTTCCAAGCCCAAAGCCTGGGAAATCCACCGCTCTTGCGGACCGGGGAGCGCCCACCACGATATCGTCGAAGCCGTCTCGATTGACGTCGCCGGCGCCGGAAACGCTCCAGCCAAACCGTGCCGCGCCATTATTTGACTCGATATGGGCGAAAGCCGAGGCGGGGTCGGTGCCTTGGATCCCGTTCGGGCCGCCAAGGAACACGAACGCCGCACCCTCTTCACTCGCGCCGCCGTCCCAACCCCACGCACCCACGATGACATCCGCGAAGCCATCGCCATTCACGTCGCCCGCGCCCGCGACACTCCTGCCAAAGCCAGGTGGTTGGATGCCGGACGAGCCCAG
This sequence comes from Pseudomonadota bacterium, assembly GCA_027624735.1. GTDB lineage: Bacteria > Pseudomonadota > Alphaproteobacteria > MPNO01 > UBA2964 > JAQBTY01. The sequence continues at coordinate 3,643 of JAQBTY010000233.1, forward strand.
CTGGTTCGATTCGAGAAATGCGTCGGGCTCGCCGGTAAGCAGCGGATCGTCGGTGACCAGCGGATCGATGACCACCGGATAGGCGGCATTGGCATCGTCGACCACCAGGCGCAGGCGGTTGGGTGTCGGCGCCTCGAGATGCGACACCAGGATTTTTCCGGCCGCGTCCTCGACCTTCAGCTTGCCGTAGCGAAGCCGCCGGCCCGTGCTGGTCGCCAGCTCGATCGACTTGCCCACCAACCGTGCGCGTGCGTGCTCGACGGCGAGCTCGAGCACCAGCTTGCCTTTGCCTTGCGCGCGGGTCGCCAGCGTGAACCCCTGCTCAAGACCCTTCGACGTATTTTTATACCATTCGACGATGCCGGGGCGGCGAATTTCGACCCGCTTGCCGGACTGTGCCACCTCACCCGCCGCAATCGGCGAAAGCGCGGTGCCACGCCCCATGGCGTTGAGCGAAAGCCCCACCAAGGCTCGATCCGCCTTGCGGTCACGTAATTTGATCCCGTCCGGGCCGAAATAGGTTCTAAGATTATGGGCCCTGTTAGGCGCCTGCAGCCCTTGTTTGTTCCGGCTCGGATTGTACTCCGCCTCCGCCAGCCCGCGTTGGACGCGCTGCCACCAATCGGCGCTTGCGCTCTTGGGCAGCTTTGCCTGGGAAACCGAACCTTCTTTGCCAGGAACGTCGCCGGCGGCCGCTACAGGACCGATCCCGGCCAGCCCCAAATGAACAAGAGCGACAACGATGAAGGCTTTCAGATTTAACGGACGAATCCACCTGGCGGGTGACAACCGCCCGATGCCGATGCACATTGTCGTATGCGCTATCTCCGTCTCGTTGCATCCCATATATCGGCCAACCCGGCTAACGATTCCCATGATATGTACCTTCATAATCTTGTTTTTTGGCCGATCGGTCGGAAGAGTAGAGCGGGGGCCTGCTGTATGGGGCACCCGTCGAACTACCATCAAAACGCGTATGCGGCGTGCGGCATACCGGCTAAAGTCTGACGAATGCTTCAGACCTTGGTATGTACCGGTCGCGGCACGGAACCGGCCTTCTACAAAAAACGGTTAAAATCTGCGCATTGTGAGGCGGGACGATCCTAGCCACCGCCAAGACTTTATCTGCGTTGATCACGATTTTTTGATGCGGAAGCCGAGATTCCTGTTGCTCGTGTCTTTCAGTTGACCGGGCAGGCTTCACACGCCCTCAACAAATTTTGGATAAAATTTTCCCTCGCCAGGGACAGTGCCGGCGTGATCGCTGTCGTGCTGTTATTTGTCCGAACGAATCCGGAGGCCGCGCTCTATGACAGAACAAAACACGCTGAAGAATTTAATCGACGACGGCACCATAGAGTCGACGCTGCGCCAAGGATCCTCCGCCCGACATGCCATTACGGCGCTCCAGACGCTTCTCCATTGGCTGGGTTTCGACCGCGAGCTCAGGTGGAAAAAATTCGGCGCCGACGGCGACTTTGGCAAGGCGACCACCGCCGCCGTCGCAGAGTTTGCCCGGCGCAACGGCAGCGCGGCGAACGGCAAGCGGGTTTCAAGCACCCTCGCGGAGAAGATTCTGGCCCGCTACGACCTCCTCGAACAGCTAAAGCTGCTCGCCGAGGACATCCATAAGAACCGGATAGAGAAACATTACCGGAGGGGTGGCGCCGACCGGATCCGGATAGCCACGCTGCAAACGCTTCTGCACGAATTGGGCTTCGATGCGGAATTGAAGTGGGACCGGTTCGGCGCCGACGGAGACTATGGACGATCCACCACGATTGCGGTGGCTGCCTTCGCGATACGGGAGAGCCTCGCCGGTGATGGCAGCGTTTTGACCATACCGCTGGCCGAACGCATCGTCGCCCAGCTCAGACAGTTCTATGGCGATAGTTGGCTCACCCCTTCTCACACGCCGACCCCCGTGCCTGGATCTTTGAGCGTTATTTCCGTGATAGGGAACAATAACCGCCAGTTTCTCGAGGTATCGGATGAGAACCACAAGAAACGGTTCGGCAAGTACAGCCAGGGTCTTTACACGGCCGGGGATCAGAAGCCCGCCGCCTTCGTCGCCTCTCATGCCGAGAGACTGCGCGCCCTCAAGGTTACCCGGTCGGAGATAAACGTGATGATCGCGGTGTCGGAGAACGAGGGGAACCTGGACGCCATCAACACCTGGGACAGTGCGTTCCTGTCCTTCGGTCTGTTCCAATGGACCGCTGGACAGGGTAACGCAAAGGGCGAACTGCCGGCATTGCTGGCCCGTATCAAGGACGAAGACCACGATTTGTTCGACAAGTATTGCGGCCAGCACGGCCTCGACGTGGTGGCGGTCACGCCCGGGCCGGCGCACGGCTACTTTTCGCTCCGTGGAACCACGCTCAAGACCGCCGCGGCGAAGGCGCATCTCAGGCAGGCGCCCTGGGCGTTCTATTTCTGGCTCGCAGGGCAGGACCCCGAAATCCAGTCTTTTGAAATCAAGCACGCCGTGGCCAGACTGGACCAGTTCTATGGCGCCGAGCGCTACCGGGTGGACAACAAATTCCTGGTGCAGGATCTGGTGACCTCGGAATACGGTGTCGGTCTGCTCCTCGACCAGCACGTCAACCGGCCGGCCCACGTCAAAACCTGTCTGGAGCAGGCGCTCAAGCAGACCGGCCTGACCAATCCCAGGGGATGGGGCACCGCGGAAGAACGCATGCTTATAGAGTCCTACCTCAAGATCCGCGCAACGACATCGATGACCGATCCCGAAAAGCGCGCCCGGGTGACAAAAAAATATCTCACCAAAGGAATTATCTCCGACGAACGCGGCTCCTTCAAGCGCTCTTCATCCTCTTGACTAATTCCGCTACCCGCCCGCCACAGCGTTCAGCGGTGCGATACAGCTCGGATCGTCGTTACGGACGTTATTGACTGCCTGACCGACCCGGTAAAACGCCATGGGCTCCGCTGGGTAGGGCTTTAACAGCGCGCTGACTGCGGCCGGATCGTTGGCCGGATCCAGCCAAACATCGAAAGCCTCGGGCGGCAGGATGACCGGCATGCGGGCATGGATGGGGCGTAATTTATCGTTGGCCAGAGTGGTCACGATGGTCACGGTCTCGACCTGGTCCCCTTCGTCGAGACCGGCGCCGGCCGCGGTGGCGGTCCAGCGTTCCCACAGACCGGCAAAGGCGAAAGGCACACCGCCTTTCATGCCGATGCGAAACGGCTGCTTGTGGCCGTCCTCCATGCGCCATTCATAGAACCCGTCGGCCGGGACCAGACAGCGGCGAGCGACCACGGCTTCCTTGAAGGCCGGCTTGCTCCGGAGCGTCTCGGCCCGGGCATTGATCATGCGGGATCCGGTGGAGACATC
>JAQBTY010000234.1 GCA_027624735.1 Pseudomonadota bacterium
CAGTCAAAGAGGGGTAACATGGCGAGTTCTGCAGATACGCCCGCCACGGGGGACCAAGATCAAGAAGAAGGCGGCGCACGACGCGATTTCCTGTTGTTGACCGCGGGGGCTTTTGGCGCTGTTGGCGCTGGTTTCGCTGTCTGGCCACTGATCGACCAAATGAATCCGGCTGCTGATACACTGGCGGCATCGACCACCGAGATCAATTTGGAACCCATTAAGGTCGGTCAGCGCATCCTGGTTAAGTGGCGCGGCAAACCGGTGTTCATTTCCCGCCGGAGCAAAAAATCGATCGAAGAGGCGCGGTCTGTGAAGCTCTCTGACCTGGTCGATAAGGAATCGGACCAGGATCGCGCCCGTAACCCTGAATGGCTTATCCTCGTTGGCGTCTGCACGCATCTCGGTTGTATTCCCGCGGGGACCAAGGCAGGCGAATTGCGTGGTGAATACGGCGGATGGTTCTGCCCCTGCCATGGATCGCATTACGACACCTCTGGTCGCATCCGCAAGGGGCCGGCACCCCTGAATTTGCCAGTTCCGGACTATGCTTTCCTGCCCGGAGGCAAGGTCATCATTGGAAAATCCCAGGCTGAGGTCGATAAAGATAAAAGTAAGGTAGCCGGATGAGCGCGCCCGAGTTCAAGAATCCGATTGTCCGGTGGATAGACTACCGGCTTCCCGTTTTCACCTTCATGCAGCACGAATTGCATGAATATCCGACACCGAAAAATTTGAATTACTGGTGGAATTTTGGCTCCCTTGCCGGAATCGTGCTGGTGATCATGATCACCACCGGTATCGTGCTCGCGATGCATTATACGCCGCACACGGCCTTCGCCTTCGATTCGGTCGAACGGATTATGCGTGACGTCAATTACGGGTGGCTGATCCGCTACGTTCATATGAACGGCGGCTCGGCGTTCTTCATTGTCGTTTATATCCATATATTCCGCGGCATGTATTTCGGCTCCTACAAATCGCCGCGCGAGTTGTTGTGGATCTTAGGCGTGGTGATATTGTTTATTATGATGGCCACCGCCTTTTTGGGCTACGTGCTTCCCTGGGGTCAGATGAGTTTCTGGGGCGCCACCGTCATCACCAATTTGTTTTCCGCTATCCCGCTGGTGGGCGACTGGATCGTAACTCTGCTGTGGGGCGGTTTTTCGGTCGATAACCCGACACTGAACCGGTTTTTTAGCCTGCATTATCTGATGCCGTTCGTGCTCGTCGGTATCATCGTGTTGCATATCGTCGCCCTGCATCAGCACGGTTCCAGCAACCCGATTGGCATTGACACCAAGGGGCCGCAGGATCAGCTGCCGTTCCACCCTTACTATACGGTCAAGGATTTGTACGGGCTGGGCGTCTTCCTGGTGCTGTTCTTTTTCTTCGTATTTTTCGCGCCAAATTTCTTTGGCGAACCCGACAACTATATTGAAGCCAACCCGCTGCAGACTCCGCCCCATATTGTGCCGGAATGGTATTTCCTGCCATTCTACGCGATCCTGCGGGCGTTTACGGCGGACGCCTTCATCTACTGGCCTATTTCTTGGTTGATGTCAGCCAAACTTGCCGGCGTCCTTGCCATGTTTGCCGCCACCATGGTTTTGTTTGTTCTGCCGTGGCTCGATTGGTCGCCGGTCCGCTCGGCCCGATACCGGCCGCTCTACAGGCAGTTCTTTTGGCTGCTGTTCATCGATTGCTTCGTCCTGGGGTGGGTCGGCGCCAATCCGCCCGAGGGTCACTTCGTCATCATAGGCCAGGTTGCGACGGCATACTATTTCGGCCATTTCATCGTCATTCTCCCGCTGCTTAGCATGTTCGAAAAAACCCGGCCTCTGCCGACCAGTATCAGTGAACCCGTGCTCGGGGGAGGCGCCGCCGCCGGTGCGGCAGCCATACCGAGGGAGAAGGCCTGATGGGACGCAATTCGATGAAAAACATTGCGGCCATGGGGTCAGTTTTCCTCCTCGGCGCTGCTGTCTTGAGTAATGCCGCCCAGGCGTCCGGCGACGTCATCAAGCCGCCGTCGCGGAATTGGTCGTTCCAGGGGGTTTTTGGTACGTTCGATCGTGGCTCCTTGCAGCGCGGTTTCCAAGTCTATAACGGCGTTTGCGCCGGCTGTCATTCGCTGAGGTTGGTTGCCTACCGCAATCTGATGGACATCGGTTTCACCGAAGATCAGGTCACAAAGATCGCCGCCGAAAAGGAAGTGAAAGACGGCCCCAATGACGAGGGCGAGATGTTCGACCGGCCGGCGCGGCCGAGCGACCGTTTCGTCAAGCCCTTCCCCAACGAGAATGCCGCACGGGCTGCCAATAACGGCGCCTTTCCGCCGGACCTGTCGTTAATGGTAAAGGCGCGCAAGGATGGCGCGAATTATCTGCATGCCCTGATGACCGGTTACAAGGAACCGCCCGCCGGTGAGAAAGTACCCGAAGGGATGGCGTATAACGAATATTTTCCGGGAAAACAGATAGCCATGCCGTCGCCGCTTTCCGAAGACGGCGTTGAATATACCGATAAGACCAAGGCGACGGTCGCCCAGATGGCGAGCGATGTTACGACCTTCCTGGCCTGGGCCGCGGAGCCGGAGCTCGAGGCGCGCAAACGCCTGGGTGTCAAGGTACTGCTGTTCCTCCTGGTGCTGACCGGCCTGCTCTATGCCGTCAAGCGCAGGATCTGGGCGGACGTGCATTGATGTGAGTCGCGTCCCAATTGTGTTACACAAAACCGGCGCTGAGCAATCACTGTCGGTTTTGTGATTCAAGGGAAATGTGATCATGACGGCACCCGGTACTCCCCCCGTTCTCGGGGTCATCGGCGGCAGCGGGCTGTATGAAATCGACGGGCTGACCGAGACAAGCTGGAATCGTATCGACACCCCCTTTGGCGCGCCCTCGGACGAGCTGCTGTCGGGCACGCTCAACGGTCAGAAAATCGTGTTTTTGCCGCGACACGGGCGGGGCCACCGTCTGCCGCCAAGCGGATTGAATTATCGCGCCAATATCGACGCCCTAAAACGCGCCGGCTGTACCGAAATCATCTCCCTGTCCGCCGTGGGATCGCTTCAGGCTGGCCTGGCGCCCGGCAGCTTTGTGATTATCGATCAGTTTATCGATCGGACGTTCGCGCGGGAAAAAAGTTTTTTCGGCGACGGGCTGGTCGCCCATGTGTCGATGGCGGACCCGGTTTGTACGCGGTTAGGCGATGTGATCGAAAACGCTGCGCGCGATGTCGCCATCGCGGCCCATCGCGGCGGTACCTACCTGGTGATGGAAGGCCCGCAATTTTCCACCCGGGCAGAGTCCGAACTTTACCGGAGCTGGGGCTGCAGCGTGATCGGTATGACCAACATGCCCGAAGCCAAGCTCGCCCGCGAGGCGGAGATGTGTTACGCGACCGTTGCCATGGTGACCGATTACGATTGCTGGCATGAGGATCATGAAGACGTGTCGGTCGAAGCGGTGATCAAGGTGCTGGGCGAAAACGCCGCCGCCGCCAAGGCGCTGGTGGCCCGCGTGGCGCCCCTGATCGGCCATCGCACGGAAAGCTGTACGGCCGGCTGCCATCATGCCCTCGATGTTGCGATCATCACCGCCCCCGATGCCCGCGATCCCGCCATGGCGGCAAAGCTCGACGCCGTCGCCGGACGGGTGCTCGCCCCATGAATGTCGATGGTACCCCCTTCCGCACCATCTGGCTTGCCGACGATGGTGAGGCGGTCGAAATCATCGATCAGACGCGCCTGCCGCACGCCTTCAAAGTGATCTCTCTTGCGACGTGTGAGGCGGCGGCGCGGGCGATTGTTTCGATGCAGGTCAGGGGTGCGCCCCTGATCGGCGCCACGGCGGCCTATGGCCTATGTCTCGCGTTGCGCGACGATGCATCGGACGCCGCGTTGGCAGGCGCCTGTGACATATTATTGGCGACCCGGCCGACGGCGGTCAATCTGCGCTGGGCGCTGGATGAGATGCGTCGGGTGCTTGCTCCATTGCCGGCGCGGGACCGCGCCGCCGCCGCCTACGGCCGCGCCGCGTCGATCTGTGATGAGGACGTCGCCATCTGCCGCGCCATTGGGGATCATGGTGTGGCGCTGATCCGCGATCTCTGGGAAAAATCCGGCAAATCCCGACCGGTCAATATTCTCACCCACTGCAACGCGGGCTGGCTCGCGACGGTCGACTGGGGCACCGCCACAGCACCCATCTATGTCGCTCACGAAGAAGATATTCCGGTCCATGTCTGGGTTGACGAGACAAGGCCGCGAAATCAGGGCGCCAGCCTGACCGCTTGGGAGCTCGGCGGGCATGGTATCGATCATACGGTGATTGTCGATAATGCCGGCGGTCACCTGATGCAAAACGGCAAGGTCGATATGGTGATCACCGGCACGGATCGAACCACCGCGACCGGCGATGTGGCCAACAAGATAGGGACTTATCTGAAGGCGCTCGCCGCCGCCGATAACGATGTGCCGTTCTATGTCGGGCTGCCCGGCCCCACCATCGACTGGACCCTCTTCGACGGCAGGGATATTCCCATCGAAGAACGCGATGAGGCCGAAGTGAAGACCGTAACCGGCCGGACTGCCAGGGGTGACATCGTATCCGTTTCGGTGACGCCTGAAGCCAGCCGCGCCGCGAACTACGGATTCGACGTGACTCCGGCGCGCCTGGTTACCGGTTTGATCACCGAGCGCGGTATCTGTTCCGCCAGCGCGGCTGGGTTGCGTGGCTTGTATCCCGAGAGCGCAGGGTCATGAAACATCTTGCCCTTCGAAAACAGCTTATCGAAACCGCGCGGTCGATGAACGCGCTCGGCATCAACCAGGGGCGGTCCGGCAATGTCAGCGCCCGCATCGACGACGGTCTTCTGATTACGCCGTCCGGCATGGATTACCATCTGCTGAAGCCGGCCGACGTCGTCGACATGACGCTGGATGGTAAGATCCGTGCCGGCAGGCGGTTGCCGTCCACTGAATGGCCCTTTCACACCGCAATCCTCGCCCGGCGCCCCGATGCCGGCGCGGTGGTGCACACCCATTCACCGATGGCTACGGCCCTCTCGTGTCTGCGGCGCGATATCCCGGCCTTTCATTACATGGTGGCGGTGGCCGGCGGCGACACCATCCGCTGTGCGCCCTACGCGACGTTCGGCACCAGGGCGCTGTCCGATGCCGCGCTGGCCGCGTTGAAAGGGCGCAAGGCCTGTCTGCTTGCCAACCATGGCGTTATCGCGCTGGGCGAGACACTCAAGTCGGCGCTCGATCTGGCGCTTGAGGTCGAAACACTGGCCGCACAATATCAACGTGCCTTACAGATCGGAAAGCCCGCAATTTTAGCGAAGGCCGAAATGACACGCGTTCTGAAGGCTTTTAGGACCTACGGCAAACAGCCCGGGGAAAAAGCATAAAAAAAAGCGCCCCGGGGATTAGCCCGGAGCGCTTTCTTAAACAGCTTTAAGCGCAATCAGCCGACATGTTCGCCAAACAGCGCCAGCGTGCGGGCATGGGCGCGTTCGCAGGCGCCCTTGTTGTAGCTTTCCCGATCATCGCAGCAGAAACCGTGGCCCGCGTCGTCATAGACGTAGCACGGGATATCCGGGTGGGCTTCCTTGATTTCCGCGACCTGGTTCAGCGGAATGCCGCCGTCCTTGTCGCCGAAATTGAAAATCACCGGGCATTTCGGCGTGGCGGTGCGCGACGCATGGATGCCGCCGCCATAAAATGTCGAGGCCGCCGCCAGACCGGAGCACTGGGTGGCGCCCATCCACGATACCGCGCCGCCAAAGCAATAACCGACGATGCCGACCTTGCCGGACTTTGCGGCTTCGTCGATGGCCGCCTGGGTGTCGGCAATGATGCCTTCATTCTTGAGCGCGCCGCGCGTGTCGCGGCCCTTGCCAAAATCTTCCTGGCCGTAGCCCAGCTCGAGGTTCTTCTCGACCCGGTCGAACAGCGCCGGCGCGATGGCCACATAGCCGTTCTTGGCGAATTCCTCGCACAAATTCTTGATGTGCGAATTCACGCCGAAAATCTCCTGGATCACCACGACGCCACCCTTGGCCTTGCCTGACGGCTCGGCCTTGTAGGCGCCCAGCGAATGTCCGTCGCTGGCGGAAAGTTCAATCATCGTTCCCATAGCATTTTCTCCCTGAAATGGATGACCCGCCACTGGCGGACCCAGCCCCAATTGATTCCTGGATATTTTACCCGCGATTGGCGCGCTTCGCAACGGGGCCGGATGGCCTGTTCCCTTATCGATATCTGCGGAAGATGGGGTGAATCGACTTTCTCGTTTCAATTGCATAAACTTGCTAAGCAATATCTAAATGCATTGGGGCGACTTCAATTTGTGCTGAGAATGTGGACTATTCGGGCGGCAAGGAGAAAGAGATGCGAGATAGCCGAAATTCTGCGTGGAAACCTCTTATTTTTATTATTGCAACGGGATTTTCACTCGTCGCGTGTCAAACGACCACCGGTAACGACGGCGCAACCCCCACCACCACGTCATCTGAGGTGGACTACAATCTGTTTTGGGATCAGGGCGACCACTTAAAAGATCTGGTTGCAGCAAAAAAATTTGGCGAAGCAGCAAAATTATATGACAAACAAAAGAAGTTTTTTCAGAGCGATATAGAAAAATTTATAAAAAGTCTTAGAGCCGTTGCTGACGCCCTAAATGATGAGAAAGAGCCAAAATTTGCGGCTGCAATTAAGTCACTTGAAACCGTGGAATGGCCAGCACCCGAAGACCGCTGGAAGTCCGTTAAAGAAAATCTCGAAAATGCTAAAGCTGTTTTGGCAGGATATGATTCTGAACCGCTATTGCTTGATGAGCGGTTCCGCCTACCCCAGGTCAATGAACTTGAACGGGTGCTCAATTCGTTAAGAACCAAACTCGAGGAAACAGCCCCAAGCGTATTTTTTCGATTTATACTCCGCTCACGTCAGAACCCGAAAATCCTTTGGAGATATGACGCGAAAATTGTCTGAT
>JAQBTY010000235.1 GCA_027624735.1 Pseudomonadota bacterium
CAAGTGGTCTGGTTTTGCTCCGCCCAAGTGGTCTAATTTTACTCCGCCGTTGACATCGTTTTCGCCGTTGCCTTGTGCTTCCGCGCGCCGATAGCTGTCGGCGGCGGCCTCGGCGATCGAGGCGCCGAGGTTCAGCTCTGCCGCCAGCTCGCAGACCAGGGTGATGTCCTCCAGGGAGGAGTTCAACCGATTGGGCGGGCTGAAATCGTTCCTGATGATCTTGTCGAAGCGCGAGCGCATCGAAGGCCGGTCCGCGAACGAGGTGCCCAGGATCTCAAGCGTCTTCTCCACCGGGATCTCCAGCCTGTCCGCCAGGGCCACGCCCTCCATGAAGGCCGCGAAATACGAGGTGACGATCAGCTGGTTCACCAGCTTGATGCCGTTACCGGTCCCGCTCGGGCCCATATGGTGGAAGTGCGTACCGATGCAGGTGAGCACCGGCATGGCGCGATCGAAGGCGGCCCGCTCGCCGCCCACCATGATTGTCAGCGTCCCGGCCTGCGCTCCCGCGACGGCGCCTGAGACCGGGCTGTCGAGATAATCGATCCCCTGCTCGGCGAACCGGGCGGCGAGCCGCCGGCTCAGCGCCGGCCCGACGGTCGAGGCGTCGAGGACGATCATGCCCCTGGTTGCGCCCGACAGGACCCCGTCGTCGCCGATCATGACCGTCTCCACCTCCTTGGCCCCCGGCAGGCTGGTGAGAACGATCTCGGATTGTTCGGCGACTTCGGCTGGGGTTTGAGCGATCTTTGCACCCTTATCCGCCAACCCCTTCATTGCCTCAGGCCGGACATCGAGAATTGTAAGCGCATGCCCACCGGTAAGGATGTGATCGGCCATGGGACCTCCCATCCGGCCGAGACCTATGACACCGACCTTCATTTTGCTGTCTCCTCTGTGTTGGCCGCCGCCTTGTCGGCCAATCGACCCATCACATCACTCCTGGCGTGTGTCATCCTTTCCGGCCTTGTTCGCCTTCGGACCCTGCATCGCGTCGCTGAACGCGGCGGCAAGTATGCCTGTTGGCATTGCGATCAGGGCGATACCCGCGACGGCGGTCACCGACGCGAACATTTTGCCGAGGACGGTTACCGGGTAGACATCGCCATATCCAACCGTCGTCAGCGTCGCCACGGCCCACCACATCGCGCGCGGGATACTGCCAAAGGCTTCGCGCTGATCTTCCCCCTCGACGAGATAAAGGACCGTGGCGGAGAGTATCAACAGTACAAGGGCGGCCCCGACGCTGAGACAGAGTTCATGGCCGCGCGACCGGACGGCTTCGGCAACGTAGCCCATGGCTTCCGAGAAACGTCCCAGACGCGCCAGCCGCAACACACGGAGCAGCCGGAATAGCCGCAACAAGAAAGCCTCGCTGCCCGCGAAGGTCACCAGAATGGGAGCGATGGCCAACAGGTCCAGAAGGGCGGCAGGGGTGACCGCATAACGCAGTCGGCCCCTTAGGCCGTCATTGAATTTTTGGGTTCTCACCCAGCACCCACAGGCGCGCTCCGTATTCCAGTAGGAATAACGCCGTGAAGACCCACTCAAGATATCTGAATAAGGTTTCCGTACGAGCGAGAAGTGTTTCTTCCGTCTCGAGAATGGCCACCAGTACAGAAGAAACGATGAGGATACAAATGAACAAGTTTGCCCGTGATAGCCCGGGCTCCGACCTCGCGGATGGTTCGAGTTGGAGATAGGCCCTTTCGCGAAGCGTGCTCATCATAAAGCCATACTGGGCATGCGCCGCACCCACGGTCAACTACACGGATACAAAAGAAAACGGCGGCCCATCGAAGAGCCGCCGTTTCTGATCTGGGTGCCTGAGGTCGGGGTCAGACAGCCGTCTATTCGTTTACATGGTCGCGCGTCTTAATCCATGACACGGCGAAGCGCAACTACATTCCTCAGAAACCCAGGGCGATGCGGGCGTCTTTTATGGTTGCCGCGGCCAGAACCTCCTGGACCAGTTCGCCTGTCGCGGGGCTGATATAGACCAGCGAGAATTCAACCCGGTCCTGCCGGATAATCGCGGCGCACCCGTGGCTTTCGACGAAATGCGCCACGGCGGCAAGATTGCGTTTGCTCATTTTCATTCGTCCTGTCCCTGTAACAGGTGTTTCCGATAGACATGCAAATCCCGTGCCAAAATAATTAATTCGTTGTTTTTTAGGAGGTTATGGCCACAGCGCCGTTAACCAATGGCCGGTTTGTAAAGCCGGCCGACAGTACCGACAGACAAGCGCCGCCAGCAGCATGGGCGCGCTAAATCGCGCCACATGACCATGCGCATGGTCACTCGGATATATATCCGGGCATTCGGTTGACGCCAATTTTCGATTGGTCGATAGTCTGGATCGATACTAATTTGGGAAAATAGATGAAACTCGTCACCTTCGCGCGCCGGGGCGCGGCCCGTATTGGGATCGTGGATAGCGAAACCAATACGGTAATCGATCTGTCGATTGCGGCGCCAAAATTGCCGACCGACATGACGGCGTTTATTGAAGCCGGCGACCGGGCCCTTGCCGCCGCGGCCAAAGCCGTCCAGACGCGGAAGAAGGAAGCCCGCCTGTTGCTGTCGCGGGTCCGGCTCAGCGCGCCCATTCCCACACCGCGCCGCAACGTGCTGTGTGTCGGTAAAAACTATTACGACCACGCCAAGGAATTCGACGACAGCGGATTCAACGCAACCAAGGGCGAAAGCGCCATACCGGAACTGCCGATCATCTTCACCAAGGCGCCGTCCAGCGTTATCGGTCCCGGCGATCCCATACCGGGTTATCTGGATCACACGAAATCGGTCGATTATGAGGTTGAACTCGGTGTCATCATCGGCAAGGGGGGACGCGGAATTTCCAAGCGCGACGCCCTCAAGCACGTCTATGGCTATACCATCATCAACGACGTGACCGCCCGCCACGTGCAGGCCGATCACAAGCAGTGGTTCCTGGGTAAAAGCATCGACGGCTTCTGTCCCATGGGCCCCTGGCTCGTGACGGCGGATGAAATCGGGAATGTCAAAAAACTGCGGGTAGAATCCAAAGTGAACGGAGAAATCCGTCAAAGCGCCGTGGTGAAGGATCTGATTTTCGATATTCCGACCCTGATCGCCACCTTGTCCAAGGGGATGACGCTACAGTCCGGAGATATCATCGCGACCGGAACCCCGGCTGGTGTCGGCATCGGCTTTAAACCGCCAAAGTTTCTGAAGAAAGGGGATGTTGTGACGCTCACCATCGATCGTCTCGGTGTTCTCGAAAATACCGTCGAGTAGGGTGCGGTCCGCCGGCGCGGAACTCGGCGTGATCTGGGAAGTCGAACCGGCGGAGTAAGCCTACGCCACGATGGTGGACATGACCCGGTCGCGCCCCGCGACCATATCACCGGTCTGTTCGCGGTAGGCCGCCATATAGTCGGTTCCCCCATGCAAATCGAACGCCGCCTGATCCTCGTAAACCTCGTATAGACAAACCTGATTTTCCGCGTCGTCCGGCAAAAGTATGTCGAAACGGTGACAGCCCGGCTCTCTATCCAGAACGCGGCCGCGATGGCCTGTCGCCACCTCGACGAATTTATCGCGGGTACCGGGCTTTAGCGTGATGGTAACGAACAGCGAAAGGGCCATCAGGGAGTCTCCTCTGTTGATAGGGGCACCGTTTTCTGGGTGCTCAGGGTCTGGCGGTCGATGGATGTGCTTTTGACCAGCGTATAAACTTTGCTGCCTTCGCGCAATTCCAGGTCATGCGCGGCGCGGCGGGTAATTCTGACCCATAGGGGGACGCCGATATCGACGCGAATATCGATCTGGGGCGCGCTTTGGGTATGGTCGATCTCCATGATCCGCCCCTCGAAGACATTCAATTCGCTGACGCCTTCCGGCCGTGACAGCGCCAGCGACACGTCGCGCGCCCGTATCCGGACACGCACCTGTGCGCCGAGGGGATTGTCGATGCGGGGCAGGCGGAAAGCGCCGCCGGCGAAAGCCAGTTCGGTCAGGCTGAATTCGTCATCATGAGCGGTGACCTCCGCGGCGATGACCGACCCCGCCTCATAGCGGCCGGTAAGCGGCCTGAGATCGAGACGGCTGGTCAGATCCTCGACCGATCCCATGGCGGCGACGCGGCCGTCGTCGATCAGGATCAAATTATCCGCGAGCCGGATGATCTCGTCCATATCATGGCTCACATAGACGATGGGAATGTCGAAATGATCGCGCAGCCGTTCGATGAAGGGGAGAATCTCCTGCTTGCGCGCCGTATCGAGCGATGCCAGCGGTTCGTCCATCAGCAGCAGATTGGGGCTGGTCAGCAATGCACGACCGAGGGCGACGCGCTGGCGTTCGCCGCCCGACAGTGAGCGCGGTTTTCGCTCGAGCAAGGCCTCTATGCCGAGCACGGCAACCACGTCATCGAAATTAACCCGTCTTTCCGCCTCGGGCGTACGCCGCATCCCGTAAGTAAGGTTCCGTTGCACGGAATAGTGAGGAAACAGGCGGCTTTCCTGGAATACATACCCCAGACGCCGTTTCTCCGGCGGGACATTGATCCTTTTTGCCGTATCGAGGAGGATGTGCCCGTCGATCTCGATACGGCCGCTGTGAGGCTGCAAAAGACCGGCCAGCACGTTGACGATGGACGTCTTGCCCGCCCCTGATCTGCCGAAGATGGCGGTTATGCCCCGCGTATCGGTCTCGAATTTGGCAGCCAGCGTAAAGCTGCCGAGGCGGCGCGTGATATCGACCGAAATCATGGCGCGCCCCCCATCCGCCTTTGCAGTCTTCGGGCCAGGATTTCTGAGGCGGCGAGGGCGGCGAAGGCGATGACGATGGCGATGACGACCAGCCTTGTGGCGGCCGCCTCGCCGCCAGGCACCTGGGTGAAACTATAGAGCGCAATAGGCAGGGTTCTTGTCTCACCCGGTATGTTGGAAACGAAGGTGATGGTAGCGCCAAACTCGCTCAGGGAGCGGGCAAACCCCAGGATAGCGCCGGCTAGAATCCCGGGCGCGATGAGCGGCAGGGTGATGGTGAAAAAAACGCCCAATGGACTCGCACCCAGCGTGCGGGCGGCATCCTCAAGGCGCCGGTCCACACCCTCCAACGACAGCCTGATCGCCCGGACCACAAGGGGGAAAGCGATGAGCCCCGATGCGATCGCAGCCCCGCGCCAGGAAAAGGCGAAGCTGATGCCAAACAGATCGTACAGCCAGGCGCCCACGACCCCCTTGCGCCCCAGCGCGACAAGAAGAACGTAGCCGACCACCACCGGCGGCAGAACCAGCGGCAAATGTATCAGCCCGTCGAGCAGCGACTTCCCGGGAAAATCGCACCGAGCCAGCACCCAGGCGGCCGCGATGGCGAGCGGCAGGCTCCAGATCATGGCCCACACGGCCACACGGGTGCTAAGGACGACCGCCTCGATCTCTATGGGGGTGAGAAAATCCATGGCTTACGGGGTCAGGAATCCGAACCTGTGGAATATCTTTTTGGCATTGGGCGACTTTAAAAAATTATAGAACCGCCGGGCCGCGGCATTGTCCCTGTTCCTGATGACCGCAAGGCCATACAGAATGGGTGGATGGCTGTCTTCGGGAAAAGTACCAAGAACTCGCACGGCATTGTTGGCTCTGGCATCCGTTTTATAAACGATGCCAAAGGACGCTTCTTTTTTTTCCACCAGCAGCAGGGCAGCGCGGACATTCTGTGTGCGAACTGCGCGGCTAGAGAGTCTTTTCCATAGGCCAAGCGATGTGAGAGCCTGCTTGGCATAGTCGCCAGCCGGCGCGTGGGATGGATCGGCGATGGCGAGTCTGCCCCCGCTTGGTTGGAGGAGCCACCCCTTCAAATCCCGTTGAACGAGTTTCATAGGGCCGGAATTGGGTTGAACCAGGACGAGCCTATTCCGTAACAGATCCGTCCTTGTCCCTTCGGCAAGCAAAATCCCCCGCTTCCGTGGTCTAATTTGTCACCGCCGCATACACCACCCAGCCCATCCATTTGGAATTGGCGGACAGGTAGAGAGAAACAGGCGCCCCGTTGTCCAGTTGCCGGGCAAGCGCGCCCGAAGATGCGTAGGAAGCACGCACCCGATCGCCAGAAAATTCGCTATATTGATGAATGACCTCCTCGAGCGCCGGCGCCGTGCTGGCGGCGGCAAAAATGAGAATGTCCTCGGCAGCAGCAATTGAAGTTGCGAGATGCGAAGCGATGAAAACAGCGGCAATACGCCATGGCCGGACTGTCATAAGGATCCGATGTCAGCTCATTTGCTCAATTTAGCGTTATATATCGTCGTATATAACGCTTTGAGTCAATGTGGCGGAGTCAATGCAGCGGAGCAGGGTGTGTTGTTCTTGAACTTCATGCGTTTAAGTCGACCCAGCCATGAGCCTATTCGCGCCGCAAGCCTCTCCCCCTCGTCATCCTCGGACGCGGGGAGGGCCTTGCCACGTGATTACATTAAAATCATCCCGATCTATCCCGCTGTTGCCTTGGCGGCTTTCTGCAGCGCTTCCAGGCTTTGTTTGATGACGCCTGGCTCGATGCCCTTTGTAATAAAAACGATCCGCGAGCGCCGGTCGTTGCTTGGCCAGTCGGGCAGGCGGACAGGGTTATGAAAAACGTGCTGTACACCGTGAATGGCGATGGGTTTTTCCTCATCGACGATGCTGACGATCCCTTTTATGCGCAGCAAATTTTCACCCTTGTGGGTAATGAGTGTCTGTATCCAGGCGATGAAGGCTGGCCATTCCAGCGGCTCGTCATAAACCATGCAGAACGCTTCGATATCCGACCCGTGGCGGTTTTTGTCGAGGTGGTGGTGGTCGTGCCCCTGGTCGTGTTCTTCGTGCCCACCGTGATACGCTTCCTCGCGCAGCCAGTTCTGCACATCGAAGCTCTTGCTGGCCGGGTCATACAGCCCGCACCCGAACAGCTTCGACGGCTCGACGTCACCGTGGGCAGCGTGATGGATGGGAGCGGCCGGGTTC
>JAQBTY010000236.1 GCA_027624735.1 Pseudomonadota bacterium
TCCAGCGGCCCCGCGAGGACGCGCTCGCCATGCTCGATTCGATCATCAGGATCTATCAGGGCAAGCTTTAGCTTCTGAAAATTCCTTAAAGAAAATAACCAGCCCTCTGGTCGAACCGGCCGGAGGGCTGTTATCGTCAGGCACATGAGCAAACCTCCCCGCAGACTATATCTGATCACCCCGCCCGACATTGACGGCGACGCAACGACGGCCTTTGCCGAACAGGTCGCCGCCGCCCTCGATGCCGGTGACGTGGCCTGCCTGCAGCTCCGGCTGAAGGATGTGAATGACGATTCTATCCGCCGCGCCACCGATATTTTGCGACCGGTGGTCCAGGACCGCGACGTGGCCTTTATCATGAACGACCGGCCCGATCTGGCGGTCGCGACCGGCTGCGACGGGGTGCATGTGGGGCAGGACGATTCCGGGTATGAAGAGGCCCGCGAAACAATCGGTGACGACGCCATCGTCGGCGTTACCTGTCATACTTCCATCGACCTCGCCATGTCCGCCGCCGATGCCGGCGCCGATTACGTCGCCTTCGGCGCATTTTTTGAAAGCAACACAAAGCAGCGCAAGTTCGCCGCCGATCCCGATGTGCTGCGGCAATGGCAGGACATGACCATCGTGCCCTGTGTCGCCATTGGCGGCATCACGGTGGACAATTGCCGCCCCATCGTCGACGCCGGCGCCGATTTCATCGCCGTCGCCGGCGGCGTCTGGTCCCACCCGGACGGCCCCGCGGCAGCGGTGAAGGCGTTCAACAAGATTTTCGAGGAAGTGGCGGGCGGTTAGGCTCTCCGATTCCATCCCCTTACTCGTCATTACCGGGCTTGACCCGGTAATCCAGGGAAAACTCAAGCGGAATGCGGCTAACCTGGATTGCCGGGGCAAGCCCGGCAATGACGATTGGGATAGGTACGCGATTAGACGGACGCCTTTAGATGGAGATCCATGATCCTTGCTTCGAGACGCGCCTTTGGCGCTCCTCAGCATGAGGTTCTTTATCTATTTGAAATAATCTCAGCCCTCATCCTGTGGAGGCCGGCAGCCCGTCTCGAAGGATCGGCGGTTACGCCGCGACGGTGCGGTCGCCCTCGATCACGCAGCGGCGCAGCAGGCGGCGTTCCTCGGGCGGGAAATCGGTGCGCGCGTGCATTGAGCAGAGATTGTCCCACATCACGAAATCGCCGACCGTCCAGACATGTTCGTAGACCACGCTCGAGTCCTGCCCGATGGCGAACAGCTCGGCCAGTACTTCCCTGCTTTCGTCGCTCGGCAGTTCGTTGATGCGGGCCGTCATCAGCGGGTTGACGTACAGCGCGACCTTGTTCGTATCGGGATGGCGGATGAACACCGGCTGCGAATGGTGCGATACCTTGTCGAGCCCGGTGTCGATATCGAATTGGGCGCGCATCTCATAATCATAGACATGCAGCGCGGTCTTGCCGGCGAGCATGGTCTTGAGGGCGGCCGGCACGGCGTCATACGCCTTGTACATATTGGCGAATCTGGTGTTGCCGCCGACCCAGGGAAGCTCGATGGCATAGAGGAACGAGGCGCGCTGCGGGTGTTCCTTGTAACAGCCATCATGATGGAACCACATCTCGCCATCGGGCAGCGAGCCGATCGCCTTGCCATTCTCCACGACGTTGGAGATGAACATCACCTGGGATTCATAATCGTTGACGCCGAGCTCCGGGCGGCGGTTCTCCGGCCGGTCGCGTTTCTTGAGCGGTCCGAAAAGTTCCGCGAAGGCAAGCTGCTGCGGGCCGGTGATATCCTGATCGGGAAACACCAGGATGACATTGTCGTGCCACGCCTTGAAGACTTGCCGCCTGAGGTCATCGGTCAGGGGCCGCGACAGATCGACCCCTGTGACCGCCGCGCCGAGCGGCGCATCGAGGGGCGTTACGGTCAGGCTTTGCGGGGACTGTCCGTCAGGCAAGGGCGTCTCCCTTGATGGTCACGCGGCGCAGCGTGCGGCGTTCGTCCGCCGGCCATTCGGTGCGGGCATGCAGGCTGGAGAGATTGTCCCAGATGATGATGTCGCCCGGAATCCAGGCATGATCGTAGATATTGTCCGGCGCTTCGATGAGGTCGCTGATCCGGTCCAGGACGCTACGGCTTTCCGCATCGTCCATGCCTTCGATGCGCACCGACATCAGCCGGCTGACATAGACCGCTTTGCGCCCGGTGTCGGGGTTGGTCACGAATATCGGCTGCCAGTGATGCAGCAGCTCATCAAGGTTCTGATCCAGATTGGCATAATCTGCTTTGCCGTAATCATAAAGCTGCAGCACCTTGCGGCCCTCAAGTTTGGTCCTGAGGTCAGCCGGCAAATTGTCATAGGCGTTATAAAGATTGGCGAATTTGGTGTGCCCGCCGGTCGAGGGGATTTCCACCGCATAGAGAAACGACGCGCGGTGCGGTTTTTCGATATAGCACTTGTCGGTGTGGAACCACATTTCGCCATCGCCCAACGATCCCAGCGGCCGGCCCTGATCGTCCAGCCGATCGGTTACCAGCTGCATCTTGTTGGTGGGGTCGGCGCGATAGCCGCGCTTTTCAACCGGCGGCGCGACACGGTCGGCGATTTCGCCATAGATACCGGCATAGGCGAATTGTTCGTCTTCGGTCAGATCCTGGCCGCGCACCAACAGGATGCAGTTTGCCGCCCATGCGGCGCGCAGCGCGGCCCGCGTAGCCTCATCCAGATCGGCGCGCAGATCGATACCGCGAACCTCAACCCCGATGGCCGGGGAGAGCGGGATCAGATCCAGCGACGTGGTCTCCTGTAGCTGAGTAGCCATAACTGGTCTCCTTACCGAGAATGCCGCCTATTTTACGGTATTCATGCATCAAATTACAATCGATCCGCTCGCGCGCCGCGCCGGCGTCACCCGTCGGAGAGAGACATTTAATAAAGCGTCTCGCCCTCCACCGTACAGCGGCGCAGCGTGCGGCGTTCGTCCGCCGGCCAGTCATTGCGGGCGTGCAGCGTCGAGAGATTATCCCACACGATGAGGTCGCCGGGCCGCCAGGAATGCTCATAGATATTGTCCGGCGCTTCGATGAGGTCGCAGAGCGCAGCCAGGACATCGCGGCTTTCCGGCTCTTCCATCCCCTCGATCCGGGCCGACATCAGCCGGCTGGCGTAAAGCGCGCGCCGTCCGGTATCGGGATTGGTCACGAAAATCGGCTGCCAGTAATGCATCAGCTCCTCGAGCCGGTCGTCGGTCACGGCGGGTTCGGTGGTGGTGAAATCGTAGATTTGCAGGACCCGCCTGCCCTCCAGCTTTTCCTTCAAGGAAGCCGGCAGCCGGTCATAGGCGCAGTAAAGGCTGGCGAATTTTGTCTCGCCGCCGCTCGAGGGGATCTCGAGCGCATAGAGCAGAGAGGCGCGGTGCGGCCTTTCCTCATAGCATTTGTCGGTGTGAAACCACATCTCGCCATGGCCGAGCGACCCAAGCCGGCGCCCCTTTTCATCGACCCGGTCGGTCACCAGATGCATGGGATTATCAGGATCGGGCACATAGTCCCGCTTCTCTACCGGCGGGCGGGAACGCGGGGCGATCGTTCCCAAGGTGCGGGCAAAGCGGAACTGATCCGCCTCGGTCAGATCCTGACCGCGGATGAGCATGATGGAATGGTCGCACCATGCAAGGCGGATTTCAGCGATGGTATCCGGATGGAGTTCCTGGCGAAGATCGATGCCACCGATCTCCACACCGATTGCCGGCGACAGGGGCGTGATTTTGAGCGTTGAGATGTCCTCGCGGCTGGTCGCCATGATCCGGCTCCTTCGCTGACGTGACCCGCCACCCGGGCGGGCAGGAAATTATGGCGTAAAGGCGCCCTGCTTTGCAACCGGTTCGTGGAAATTCTAGCCCCTGTGCGCCTCGCGGGCCCGCGTGACGATATCGGCCGGCGTGTCGTAAATCTTTTTGATCAGACGCTGCAGCACCTCGCCGGTGGTCGGGGCGATAATGAGCTGGTTCCTGTGGGCATCGGACCGAAAGTCCACATCCCGCATGGTGCGCTCGAAAGCGACCCGGAGCGCATTGACCTGCGCCCGGGGGGTCCCGGGGGCTGCAACGAAGGGCCGCGCGAAGACCAGCGAAGAGGCCAGCAACCCCAGCGCGGCACGGTCACGCTTGTTTTTGACGAATTTCCACACGCTGGGCACGCCCAGCTTGGTCAGCTCGGGATGCGGATCGAGGCCAAACTGCACCAGAATATTGACCCTATTGTCGGTTAGCAGTTTGAAACTCTGGCGCTTCATCCGCGACCAGCTATACCCACAGAGACCCTGAATTTCACCATGCTCGAGCGCGTTGAGAATCTGGGCGGTGTCGCGGTAGCGCTGGACCAGTTTGAATTTGGCGCCCAGGAGATTTATCAGCATCATTGTCGAATCGCGGGATGGTCCACCCGCCGCGGCGGCCCCCATGATCATGGGACGTTGGAGAGCCTGTTCGAAGTTCCTGGCGGGTGCCTCACTATCGGCGATACAGACGTAGGTGGAAGTAGACGCGCTGCCGAGATAAATCAGGTCAAGCGGCTGGTATTCCGCTTGATCGCCTGACGGGTCAACCAACGGACTCATAATCGCCTCCGGCAGCAGCGCGGCCATGCTCAGCCCATCGCCGGGGGACTGCCTGGAGATTGCCGCGGCGGCGAGGCGGCTGCCCCGACCCGGCAGCATGTCGAACTCCATGGACGGTTTGCCAGGGATATATGCCGCCATATGGCGGCCGATGATACGGGCGTAGGCGGCGTTTTCCGATCCGACAATAACGGTGATCGTCTTGCCGGTATAAAATTGCGTTATATCGACATCGGCCGCCCGTGCGGAAAATGACGCAGAGAGCGTCAGCACAAAGGCCAGTGCGGCGGTATGCACACGAATTGACGACATATTCTCTCGCGAACATCTGCCCTCATCAGGCAAACCGATCGCTGGCGATCCTGATACAGGGCTTGGCGGGTGATTTTAATGAATCAGTCGTTAACAGGCCGTGACCACCGGCGCCCAAATCACCTCTTCCAAGGAGGCGGCGCCGGTACAGAGCATGACAAGCCGGTCGAAACCAAGGGCGATCCCCGCGCTTTCTGGCATCCCGTGCGCCAGGGCCGCCAGAAAATCTTCATCGATGGGATAGGAATGACCGTAAAGCGCCTGTTTTTTCGCGGCATCGGCCTCGAACCGCCGCCGTTGTTCCACCGCATCGGTCAATTCGCCGAACCCGTTGGCGAGTTCCACGCCGCAGATGAAGACCTCGAACCGCTCCGCGACACGGCTGTCCCGGGGATTCTGTCTTGCCAGGGCCGCCATGGACAGCGGCCAGTCGAACAGGATTGTCGGCGCGCCAATCCCCAGATTGGGCTCGATGCGGTCAAGAAACAGACGGAAAAAGATGGTTTCCCAGTCATCGTCATCACCGATCCGGATGTCTATCCGCCGCGCCGCTTCGGCCAAGGCATCGCGATCCGGATTTAACGGATCCGGAATCGTCGCCAGCAGATCGATCCCGCAATGGCGGTCGAAGGCGCCGGCGACCGAAAGATAGTCCCATTCCCCTATCGGATCGCAGCTTTTGCCATCGCGCCGGAAATCGGTTATTGCGCCGCGCCGTCCGGCGGAAACAGAGAAAGCCGCACGGACAAGCGCTTCGCAATCGGCCGCGACCGCGCGCCAGCCCTGCCCGGCGCGGTACCATTCGAGCATGATGAATTCCGGTTGATGGGTAGCGGACCGTTCGGCATTGCGCCAGGTCTTGGCCAACTGAAAAATGCGCTCCATGCCGCCGGCCAGCAGCATCTTCATGGCGAATTCGGGCGAGGTGTGAAGATAAAGCAGGCGCGTCCGGTCATCGAACGGTTCACGCAACGCCGTCGCGAACGCGGTCAGGTGCGGTTCCATGCCTGGGGAAACCTGCAGCGCCGGGGTGTCCACCTCGACAAAATCCTGGCCGGCGAAATAAGCGCGCAGCGCGCCCGCGATGCTGTTGCGCGCATGGAGGTTAGGCAGGCGTTCAGCCAAACGGTCGGGCCGCCACCAGGGGGATTGCACCGAGACGGGTGGAGTGTCATTCATCCGGGTTCATACTTGTCACTCTGCTAAAGGCACACCATGAATGTGGTCAGAAATCTTGTCCAGAGCCTGCGGACACGATCGCTCCGTTCCGCCGGCGATTTGTGCGACGCGGGATTGATCGCGGCGGGCGATACCGCGCCCATCGATGCCATCGCCCGGAACCTGCCGGTCGCGATTACGCCGCATATGGCGGGGCTGATCGACCGCACGGACCCTGACGATCCCATCGCCCGCCAGTTCGTGCCGGATCTGGCGGAAGCGATTATTACGCCGGACGAACTGCGCGATCCCATCGGCGACAGCACCCACGCGCCCGTCAAAGGCATTGTCCACCGTTATCCCGACCGGGTTCTGCTGACGCCGATCCACACCTGCCCGGTCTATTGCCGGTTCTGCTTCCGGCGCGAGGTCGTCGGCGACGGGATGCTGAGCGGCGACGCGCTGGAAACGGCGATCGCCTACATACGCGGCCATGAAGAAATCTGGGAGGTAATCCTGTCGGGCGGCGACCCGCTTATTCTGTCGCCGCGCCGTCTGGCCGCTATTGTCGACGCGCTGGATGCCATCGATCATGTGGCGGTGATCCGCATTCACACGCGGGTCCCGGTGGCCGATCCCGGCCGCGTCACGGCCGACCTGATCGGCGCGCTCAAACGATCGACCCCGGTCTATGTGACGCTGCATTGCAATCATGCGCGGGAACTGTCGCCGGCGGCCTGCGCAGCCGTTGCGCGGCTGGTCGATGCCGGACTGCCCCTGCTGAGCCAGACAGTGTTGCTGAAAGGCGTCAACGACGATGCCGCCACGCTGGAAGCGCTGATGCGGGCGCTGGTGCGCAACCGCGTCAAACCCTACTACCTGCATCATGGCGATCTGGCG
>JAQBTY010000237.1 GCA_027624735.1 Pseudomonadota bacterium
GATGTGTCCTGACGAAACGGATCGGGTTGACGGATAGGCTGTATATGTGCCGCCCTGGTTTGGCGCATCGTGACCATTGGCGATTTGCCGCCATCCACCATTTGCCGGAAGCTCTCCTTGGTCAAATCCCGTGGTTTGAAATCCGGCGTATCCGCGTTCGAAACGTTGTGAGCCAGGATAGTCTGGCGCTGAGCGAGCCAGCTCATGCGGCGGCCCATCAGCCCGAAAATTGGTAACTTGCTTAGATCCATCGTGTCTTCTCACCCTGTCAACTCCCCCCCAGGAATTTCGACAAACTGGAACGAATTGAATGGTATTTTAGATAAATTTGATTTTGCCGCGTCGCTGTAAAGAAATTGTAAACAATCTTGGCTTTATCTGATTTTTCTAGGCCGGATACGATTAGTACATTTGCGCCACAGGTAGTGACGAGGCCCTAAAATGCTTTTTTTGACCCGAAAAATCGGGGAATCAGTCGTTATAAACGACAATATTGAGGTCACGATCGTTGAAGTGCGCGGTCGCTCCATCAAGCTGGGCTTCGATTTTCCGCCCGATGTCACCGTTTTGCGGCGGGAACTCTACGACAAAATTCAGGACGAAAACCGCGCCGCAGCGGGGGCCGCGGCGGACCTCCTTATCGGGTCGGAAGACAAAACCGACTGACGTCCCAGTTTCAGCCTTTCTTAACCATAATTTGCGAGCGTCAGGCGGTGCCGAAACACGGCGATCCGTTACGGATAACGCGTTGACAACACGATATTTTTATACGCCGGGGGGCGGTCCGCGCCAACCAACCGCGAGAGGTCACAGATGTCAGCGCTAGGAGACATACAAACCCAGCTCGAACAGACCGCCAATGTCATCGAGGGGTTTCGCTGCAGCGTGGCGGAAGGATCGGTCGTCGATCTGAGCGGCCTCGACCAAAGCGTCGAGGTGATGTGCACCGCCATCAACGATTTACCGGCTGAACAACGCGTCACGGTTAAGGCCACCTTAATCGGGCTGCTCGACGACCTGAATACCCTGGTCGAGTTGCTGAACATGCAGCAAAGCGAAGCGTCCGAAGGGCTGAAGGGCGTCGCATCGCGCCAAAAGGCCGTTTCCGCATACGGCAAGAGCATTAACACGACCAAGTCGGCCAAGGTTGATCCCGCGAAATGATCACGCCGCTACCCCACACCAACAATAGGCACTGAGACCAGCCGTGGAATTTACGACCTATTTCAAATTTATGATGGCCCTGGTCTTCGTGCTGTGTCTGATCGGCCTTTTGGCCTGGGGCACGCGCAAATTCGGCCTCCTGCGGGGCACTGTCCGAGCCGGTAACGGCAAGCGCCGCATCGAAATTGTCGAAGTCGCGCCGATCGATTCAAAGCGCAAACTCCTGCTGGTGCGCCGCGACCAGACGGAACATCTCCTGCTCCTGGGTGCCACGGGTGACCTTGTCGTCGAGACCGGCATTGAAGCAATAGCTTCCCCCCCGGTGAAAACCAGACAGACCACAGAATGACCGTGCGTCAGGCCACAAAATTCCTCGCAATATTTGCCGTTATGACGCTGTCGTTGGTCGCAACGCCGGCGTTCGCGCAAAGCCTCTCGCTCGATCTCGGCGGTGGCGGCGGGTCGGCTACCGGGCGTATCGTCCAGATCATCGCCCTGATCACGATCCTGAGTGTCGCACCGTCGATCCTGGTCATGATGACGTCGTTTACCCGAATTATTGTCGTGCTCTCCTTCCTCCGAAACGCGATGGGTGTGCAGCAGACGCCACCTAATGCGGTCCTTATCAGTCTCGCCCTGTTCCTGACGGCCTTCGTCATGGCGCCGACACTGGAACAATCATACCAGGACGGTATTGCGCCGCTGATGGAGAACCGCATCACTGAAGAAGAGGCCTTCAAACGCAGTATCCAGCCTGTCCACAAATTCATGATGACTCACGTGCGCGAACAGGATCTCAAGCTGTTTCTGGACGTTGCCAAGGCGCCACCGGTCGCGACAGCCGCCGAGACGCCGCTGCGATCGCTGATCCCCGCCTTCATGATCAGCGAATTGCGGCGCGCCTTCGAGATTGGGTTTCTGCTTTTCGTGCCGTTCCTCATCATCGACATGGTGGTCGCGTCAGTCCTCATGTCGATGGGTATGATGATGCTGCCGCCGGTGATGATCTCGCTGCCCTTCAAGCTGATCTTCTTCGTGCTTGTCGATGGCTGGTATCTGGTCGCGGGCTCCCTGGTCCAGAGCTACGGCGGTTGATCATGTCCATAGAGCCCAAAAGACGGCCCAAGAGTGGCATATCATTTACTATGCGCTAGCGGCGTTCGATCTCCTGGCGGTGTCGAGCAGTCTGTATCTCAGCCACGAAATAATGGGAATTTACCGCGGCTCGGTTGAAAAAAACCATGTGTGGGCGGAGCGGGTCAGCGCCCTGACAAAGCTTGGCCGCCTGGCCCAGGAAACCAACGCCCCGGGCAATGATGTCTTTGATTCAAAGGCGGTTGATCGGGAAACCGCGGCGAGAAACAAGGCTCTCATCGGCTTCCGAACGATGCTTCAGGATGTGCGTGCCGATTTCCGACAGAAAATCAGCGGTGACGATCAGCGCACACTTGACGAAAAGGCGCGGATTATTGGCGAGGCCATGGACCAGATGGCCCTCGAAGCCGACCAGATTTTTGCCTACTTCAAAAGCGGTGAAGCGGCGCTGGCGGGAACACGCATGGCGTCGATGGATCGCAAATACGCCGATCTGACCAATCACATCGCCGACGCTTCTCAATTTGTTCAAAGCATACAAGAGCGAAATTTCAATCAGCAGCTTTCGGAGGCCGGCGACCTTCGCCAATTCGAGTACCTCATTGGCGGCTTCATCGTGCTCATGGTCGGATGCGTAACCGTGTATGGACACAACATTGCGATGGTTATGCGCAAAAACGACGATGACCTGAGGAACGCGAGAAACGCCGCGGAAAAAGCCAATCAGGCGAAATCGGTATTTCTGGCGTCGATGAGCCACGAAATCCGGACACCGATGAACGGTGTAATGGGAATGGCGACCCTTCTGTCTCAGACCGACTTAACGCCCGAGCAGCGGAGCAGTGTCGGGATAATAGAGAATTCCGGAAAAGTGCTCCTCGATCTTCTCAACGACATTCTCGATATTTCAAAAATCGAGGCCGGCCACTTCGAGCTTGAGACGCTGGATTTTTCCCTCGGCGATTTGCTGACATCTGCCAAACCCCTATGGCTGTATGCCGCCGAGGACAAAGGGATCAATTTCTCTATTCATAGCACTGTGACGGATTACGATATTATCCGAAGCGACCCGGGCCGCATTCGACAGGTGCTCAACAATCTGATCAGCAACGCCATTAAATTTACGGCGAACGGCGCCGTCGAACTCCATATTGACGAAGTCGTCCGCGCCGATAAGCGGATTGAGCTGCGCTTTGAGGTTCGCGATACGGGCATCGGCCTTACCGCGACACAGATCGAAAAACTGTTTCAGCCGTTTTCCCAGGCCGACGGCTCCACCACCAGAAAATATGGCGGCACCGGCCTGGGGCTGACCATCACTAAAAATCTCGTTGAGCTTCTGGGTGGCGAGATCGGTGTCGCGAGCGTTCCCGACATAGGATCCAAATTCTGGTTTACGATGGTTCCGGAAAAAGGCGAACCGGCGAAGGCACGGAAAAACATCGCCGACGATGAACCCCTGGAATTGCCTATCGTTGGCAGCGATCGAACGCTCCGAATCCTCATTGCCGAGGATAAGCACGTCAATCAGCAGATTGTTACGGGCATGATTGGTCCGCTGAACTGCCAATTCGATATCGTGGAGAACGGTCTCGAAGCGGTCGCCGCCGTGACCAGATCCAGATACGACGTCGTCTTGATGGACGCCCACATGCCTGAGATGGACGGTATAACAGCGACCAGGAAAATCCGGTCTTTGCCCGAGCCCGTATCGGACGTTCCAATTATTGCCATAACGGCCGATGCAATGAGCGACGACCGGGGGAAATTTCTCGAAGCGGGAATGAACGATTATATCACCAAACCCATCGATCAAAGAGAACTCCTCAAGGCCATCAAACGGTGCATCGATGCATCCATGCCGGATGTGAAGATGCTGGCGGCCGTGGACGAGGACGCTGAATATAAACCGGGCAATCTGGTGGGCAAGACCGACAGCTAAGCTCCTGCTGCGCAACACCAAGCCTGATATTTCTTCCTGACAGATTTCGAAATAAACGACGCCACGGACCCGCTACCATCTTACCCTAGGCTACAATCGTTCCACCCGTGTCGGCGGCCAGCGAGAAACTTGTGTCGTGGTTTCAATGTCCCTGGCGCCACGACCGATGTTTATCGCAAACTTTGAATTACCTGCGAGACAACCTCACGAACCGGATCATCATACCCATAGGATTGTTTTCCGATCGCAGTCCGGGCTCCGTAGCCATCGGCTTGGAAGGATGTAATTAGTCTGTTGGGGTCTGTCTGATGAACGTTGACGTTGACCTGAACCTTGAGGAAGCTTCTTCCCGAAAACGCCCCCAGCCATAGGCGTTGCCCAGTGGAAATGACACGCATTTCATTTATCCGGATATCTATCTGATAGTCTGTCGGCGTTGGGGTATTCGAAACTGCCTTGAAAATTCCAGCGGCAACAAGACCCGAAGATACGTCTTTTCGTAGAAGCTGCTCTATCCTGTCTTGAAATTTGTTGGCTTTACGAATAACGGTTTTCACAGTCAGCGATGCTGTAGCGCCGCGTGGTATCGATTGAGTTTTTGGCGCTGAAACTGTCAGGTGCCCTTTAGAACTGCACCCCGTCAAGAAAGCCAGCGAGATAAGGCAAGCCGCGAGTGGGGCCAACACACGTAAATTGCAGATGTTAGATCTCATAAATTTCTGCCTTCAGACGATTAAATACCTTACCGGCGGTCCAAGCCCTTTTCCGAACGTTGACCAGCTTCAGACCCGTTTCAGAAAAACTAGGCCTCGAAGAATAATGCTACATTACTCTCCACACGTTTGAAAATTTTCCGGAACTTCTCGTGGTGCCGCCCTTGGCGGCGCAAATCGTCCCTCCCTTGGGTAAACCACAGGGTTTTGCTATCGTCCGGGTAACCGTAAATCCAGGGAGGCCTTCCATGCTCGTCATCAATAATGAAATCGTCGCCGATGTGCTCACCATGGAGGACTGCATCCGGGCGCAGGAAGAGGCCTTCAAGAAGATACCCACCGGTGGCGCCATTCACCGGCCACGCATCGACATGTACATGCCGGCTGAACGCGAAGATGGCTATTTCCGCTGGGGCACCATGGAAGGCGCCAATGACGGATTTTTCGCCATCCGCATGAAGTCCGACATCATGTACTGGCCGGAGAACGAAAGCGGCAACTGGACGGAAGAAAAATACTGCCGCGAACCCGGCACCTATTGCGGCGTGATCCTGCTGATCAGCACCAAAAACGCGGAACCGCTGGCCTTCATCAATGACGGCCATATCCAGCACATGCGGGTCGGCGGCGGCGCCGGGATCGGCACGAAATACCTATCGCGCGAGGATTCGCACACTGTCGGCATGCTGGGTTCGGGCGGCATGGCGCGGACGTTTCTCGAGGCCTTCTGCTGTGTCCGCGATATCCGCAAATGCAAGATCTACAGCCCCAACAAGGAACATCGCGAAACCTACGCCAAGGTCATGGCGCAGAGGCTGGGGATAGAGGTCATCGCCGTCGACAATCCGCAGGAGGCGGTCGCCGGCGTCGATATCCTGTCGACCTGCACCGATTCCATGGTGCCGGTCTACGACCCGGACTGGATCGAACCCGGCATGCATGTCACAAATTTGGGACGGCGCGAAATCAGCGACGGCGTCATGGACAAGTTCGACGTGGTGATCCGCCAGGGCACCGCCGGGCTGCAGATGAAACAGACCGAACGCTTCCAGGCCGAACGGGGCCTCAGCCCCGCCGCCTTTATCGGCGGCACCACCGAAGAAATGAAACGCATCCCGGAAAAAAACCCCAACCCCGGGTTCGGCGGCGACGACCCGCAATTCACCGACCGCGGCAAGGGCGGCGACAAGCCCGATTTCGCCGCCATGATCGCCGACCCGTCGCTGGGCCGCACCAACCCCGAACAGGTGACGTTCTATCGCAACGTGGGCAATCAGGGGCTGCAGTTTTCCTCCGTCGGCGCCGTAGTCTACAAGATCTGCAAGGAACGCGGCCTCGGCATGGAAATCCCCACCGACTGGTTCCTGCAGGATATCAGGGATTAGGGCGTTTTCCGGTCAATCGTGATGACCGGTATGGGGCCAGTCCGAGACCGGCTCGCATTGGCGCCCGCCAGCCTTAGAGGCTGGAAGGTCCGAGTTCACAGGCCTTAGCGGGCATCGTTCGCGGCGTGCGGAACGGGAGCGAATAGCTAGGAACGAGCATCAGGCCGCGCCCCTGCAGAAGTACAAACGATTAACTCTTTATTGGTCACGGCATGATAAACCACGCAGCCCGGCCGCGACTAAACTTTCGCTCGCGCTTCGAGTGCGTCTCGGTCAGATTTCTTCACATACAAAACAGCCGGAACTATGCATATTATGAATAATCTTGGTAGAAACATATCCATTTGGACAGGAGTTTTGGCCCTGTTCACTTTTGTTTACGGGTCCGTCGCGGTGACGCCGGCGGATGCAAAAGGTAAGAGAGAGCCGCGGACCAAGCTAAGCTGCTCGGAAGGTTTGGGCGACGTAAATTTTAAGGCAGAGTACTTTCTCAAGGACAACGGCGATGGTAAAGCCTCATTCGCGGTGACCGGTCTTGAGCCATTCGCGATTGTAACCTTCGGCGTCGCCACATTGGAGAGCGTGCCGTTAATGATCGCCACGGCAAACGGCGGAACGTGTCAACGATAATGAGACAGCCGGTTTGAGAATTTAAGCTTGGGCATTCCCCGTTGTTGA
>JAQBTY010000238.1 GCA_027624735.1 Pseudomonadota bacterium
AAAACTGGGGCGATTTATGCGACGACGTATCAGACAATTTTCGCGTCATATCTCCAAAGGATTTTCGGGTTCTGACGTGAGCGGAGTATAGATCATTTTCTCACCGGATTGAAATGCCTGCAATGCGCACGGCGAGTCAATCGGGGCCGGGCAGCGGCGATTGACCAACTCGCGATTGGGTAGGCGGCGCTAACGGAGTGATCAAATCGGTGAGTTTGGCTTATCCCCCTACCCACCGAATTCCGCGGGATACGCAGGATCACCCCCCTCCCCCTTGCCGGACTCCGGCCGCCTGATCGGGGTGAATAACAGATAACTTGTTGATCTATAACGGATATATTTTCAAGCCGCCGCCGGCCTCCAGCAGCTAGTAACGAAAACCACACCTATTTGCCCTATTTTCCGAGCCTGCCCTTGTAGGGGCGCATTTGTTCGTGGAATTCCGTTCATGACGCGCAAGACCACAATTTCGGTGATTTTTGCCCTGGCGATGACCGGCGCGATGACCGGCGCCATGACCGGCGCCAGACCGGCGCAGGCCTTCTGCATCGATAACAAAACGGCTTATCCGCTGCGGGTGCATCTGGAAAACTACAACCCTCTCGGCAAGTTCGCGGAGCTGTTCAATCCCGGCGAAAGGACCTGCTGTTCGTGGTTCAACCAGCGCTGCAACCCGACCCGCACGCGCAACGGCGTGCTGATGTTTTCCGTCCGCACCAAGCAGAAAGCCGCGAAGAAATTGTACTGCGCCTCGGGCTGGAACCGCGAGGTCTATGCGACGGCCGACGGCGATATCGTGATAACCGAAAACGGCGGCAGCCTCGGCGGGCTGCGCTGCGACAGCCGCGATCTCCTGCGACGGCCGGTAACGAAACAGACCTACCTGAAACAATTAAAAAAGAGCGGCATGCCGTCCCGCATCGTCGTGCCGCCGCCGCCCGAAGGATAAGGCCGGTTCCGCCTGGACGGAAACCGTTCCTACTTTACGGCTCATACCCCAGATTGGGCGCCAGCCAGCGTTCCACGTCCGTCAGCGCCATGCCTTTGCGCTTCGCATAATCCTCGATCTGGTCGCGGCTGATCTTGCCGACACCAAAATAGCGCGCCTCGGGATGCCAGAGATACCAGCCCGCCACGGCGGCGCCGGGATGCATGGCGAAACTTTCGGTCAGGCAAATATCCGCCCGCCTCGACGCGTCCAGCAGATCGAACAGCGTTTCTTTTTCGGTATGATCGGGACAGGCCGGATAGCCGGGCGCGGGCCGGATCCCCTGATATTTTTCACCGACCAGCGCTTCATTGTCGAGATTTTCGTCCGCCGCATAGCCCCAGAATTCCTTGCGCACGCGCTCGTGCAGGCGCTCGGCGAAGGCTTCGGCCAGCCGGTCGGCCAGGGCCTTGACCATGATCGCGTTATAATCGTCATGATCGGCTTCGAATTCGGCGGCCCATTCATCGACACCGAACCCCGCCGACACCGCGAACCCGCCGAAATAATCGGCGACCCCGCTGTCCGCCGGCGCGACGAAATCGGCCAGCGCGAAGTTGGGCCTCACGCCGGTTTTCTTGCCCTGCTGGCGCAGCGTGTGCACGGTCGCGAGCACCTTCGTGCGTGTTTCATCGGTATAAAGGACGATGTCATCACCGATGGCGTTGGCGGGCCAGAAACCCATGATTCCGCGGGCCGTGATCCGGCCTTCCTGGACGATCCGGTCCAGCAGCGCCTGTCCATCGGAGAACAGATTGCGCGCCGCCTCTCCGATCACATCGTCGCTCAGTATCCGGGGATAGGCGCCATGCAGTTCCCAGGTGTGGAAAAACGGCGTCCAGTCTATGCGCTCCGCCAGTTCAGCGAGCGGGTAATCGTCGAACAGCTCGGTCCCGAGCCGGACCGGTTTGGGCGGGGATACCCTGCTCCAGTCGATGGGGCACCGATTGTTCCGCGCCTTCGCGATCGAAATGCCGCGGTCGGTATTGTCACGGGCCAGGAACTCCGCGCGCACCTTGTCGTAATCGGCGCGAATATCCGCGGCGTAGGCGTCCTTGCGATCGTCGCTGGCCAGCGAACTGACCACGCCGACACTGCGCGACGCATCCAGCACGTGCACCACCGGCCCATGATAGGCCGGCGCGATGCGTACCGCGGTATGAATTTTCGATGTGGTCGCGCCGCCGATCAACAGGGGAATATCGAAACCCTGGCGTTCCATTTCAGATGCGACATGCACCATCTCGTCCAGCGACGGGGTGATCAGCCCGGACAGACCGATGACATCGGCGGCTTCCTGTCGCGCGGTATCCAGGATTTTCTGGGTCGGCACCATGACGCCGAGATCGATCACATCGTAATTGTTGCATTGCAGAACGACGCCGACGATGTTCTTGCCGATATCGTGGACATCGCCCTTGACTGTGGCGATGACCATCTTGCCCTTCGACTTGGCGACTTCGCCGCTCAATTTCTTGGCCGCTTCGATATGGGGGATCAGGTGACCGACCGCCTGTTTCATCACGCGCGCGCTCTTGACCACCTGGGGCAGAAACATCTTGCCGGCACCGAACAGATCGCCCACCACGTTCATGCCATCCATGAGCGGCCCCTCGATGACATCCAGGGGGCGCTCGACCAGAAGCCGGGCTTCTTCGGTATCGTCGATGATGTATTCGTTGATGCCCCGCACCAGCGCATGGGTCAGCCGTTCGCCGACAGGACTGTCACGCCACGCCAGATCCTGTTCCTTCTTCGCGCCGGCGCCGTCGCCCTTGAACCGGTCGGCGATTTCCAGCAGCCGGTCGGTGGCATCGGGCCGCCTGTTCCGGATCACATCCTCGACGCGCTCGCGGAGCTCTTCCGGAATATCCTGGTAGACCGCAAGCTGACCGGCATTGACGATCCCCATGGACAGGCCGGCGCCGATCGCGTGGTACAGGAAAACCGAATGCATCGCTTCGCGCACGCGATCGTTGCCGCGGAACGAGAACGAGACATTGCTGACCCCGCCCGAGACCTGAACATGCGGCAGCGACTCTCGAATGCGCCTGGTCGCGTTGATAAAATCGAGCGCATAGTTGTTGTGTTCCTCGATCCCGGTCGCGACGGCGAAAATATTGGGATCGAAGATGATGTCCTCGGGCCGGAAGTTCAGTTGATCCACAAGGATACGGTAGGCCCGCGTGCAGATTTCCACCTTGCGGTCTTCGGTGTCGGCCTGGCCGTCTTCGTCAAACGCCATGACAATCACCGCGGCCCCGTAGCGGCGCACCAGCCGCGCGTACTCGATAAAGGATGCCTCGCCTTCCTTGAGGCTGATGGAATTGACGATGGCCTTGCCCTGGACGCATTTGAGCCCGGCTTCGATAACCGACCATTTGGATGAATCGATCATCACCGGGACGCGGCTGATTTCGGGCTCGGCGGCGATCAGGTTGAGGAACTTGACCATGACGGCTTCGGAATCCAGCAGCCCTTCATCCATGTTGACGTCAATGATCTGGGCGCCGTTCTGAACCTGCTGCAGCGCGACGGCGAGCGCTTTTTCGTAGTCGCCCTCCTTGATCAGCTTGGCGAACCGCAAAGACCCGGTCACATTGGTCCGCTCTCCCACATTCACGAACAGGGAATCCGGCCCGATATTATCGGCTTCGAGCCCGGCCAGCCGGAGCGCCACAGCGGGCGTGGGCAGTATCCGGGGAGGCATGCCCTCGACGGCCGCGGCAAGGGCGCGAATATGATCGGGGGTCGTGCCGCAACAACCGCCGACGATATTGAGAAATCCCGCTCTGGCGAATTCCCCGAGCGTTTCCGCCATCATCTCCGGTGTTTCATCGTATCCGCCAAAGGCGTTCGGCAGACCGGCATTGGGATGGCACGACACATTTGTGTCGGCGATGCGCGACAGCTCCTCGATATAGGGCCGCAGATCCGCCGGTCCGAGCGCGCAATTGAGCCCGATCGACAGGGGGCGCGCATGGCGGACCGAATTCCAGAACGCCTCCGTCGTCTGGCCGGTCAGCGTACGGCCGCTTTTATCGGTGATGGTGCCGGAAATCATCACCGGCACCTCGAGACCCAATTCCTCCGCCACACTGTCGATGGCGAACAGCGCCGCCTTGCAATTCAGCGTATCGAACACGGTCTCCACCAGCAGCAGATCGGCGCCGCCATCGAGCAGCCCGCGCACCGCTTCGCGGTAGGTTTCCACCAACGCGTCGAAGCGCACGTTACGGAAACCGGGATCGTTGACGTCGGGCGAAATCGACGCCGTCCGATTGGTCGGCCCCAGCACGCCAGCCACGAAACGCGGCTTTGACGGGTTTTCAGCCGTGGCCTTGTCGGCCGCCTCGCGGGCCAGCAAAGCGCCGTCGCGGTTTAGCTCATGGACCATATCTTCCATCATGTAGTCGGCCTGGGCGATGCGGGTCGAGCTGAAAGTATTGGTCTGCACGATATCGGCGCCGGCCTCGAGATAGGCCCGATGGATGGCGCGAATGAGATCGGGATCGGACAAAATTAGGAGATCGTTGTTGCCCTTTTGAGAGCACGCATGATCGGCGAAGCGGGCGCCCCTGAAGGAGGCCTCGTCCAGCTTGTGATCCTGGATCATGGTGCCGAACGCCCCATCGAGAACCAGAATGCGAAGATCGAGCTGACGCCTGAGCGCGGCGATCCGCGCGCCGCGACCGGCTGGATCCATGTTTCCGGCCGTGGAACCGGCATCGCCCTCCGCCGGCGGCGCGCGCAGGATCGCTGTCTCGATCATTCGACGCTTCCAGCGGTGGCGGGAGTCGCCGGTCTGATTCCCAGAATATGGGCGATCGCGTAGCTTAGATCCGCCTGGTTGAGCGTATAGAAATGGAATTCCTTGACGCCATAGGCGTGTAACTGGCGGCATTGTTCCGCCGCCGCCGTCACCGCGACCATTTTCCGGGTTTCAGGATCGTCATCCAGCCCTTCGAATAGGCCTGCCATCCAGGCGGGAACCGGGGTGCCGCTCATCTCGCTGAACTTCAGGACCTGCGCGAAATTCTGGACCGGCAATATGCCGGGAACGATTGGCGCGCTAATACCCGCCGCCCCGGCGCGATCCAGAAAACGCAGGAAGGGTTCGGCGCCAAAAAAGTACTGGGTAATCGCCCGGTCCGCCCCACCATCCAGCTTCCGCTTGAGATTGTCGAGATCGGCTTGCGGATTTTTCGCCTGCGGATGGGTTTCCGGGTAGGCCGCGACACTGATGTCAAAATCGGCGATCCGTTTCAAACCGGCCACCAGATCGGCGGCATAGGCATAGCCGCCGGGGTGCGGGCTATAGGTTTGCTCGCCTTCCGGCGGATCGCCCCGCAAAGCAACAATATGGCGGACCCCCGCGTCCCAATAATCACGCGCGACCGCGTCGACTTGGTCGGTCGTTGCGTTGACACAGGTCAGGTGCGCCGCGGGCGTCAATTCGGTTTCCTTGAGGATACGGACGACTGTGGCGTGAGTCCGCTCGCGGGTTGTCCCCCCGGCGCCGTAGGTCACCGACACGAAACGCGGCTGCAGCGGCGCCAGGCGGGTAATCGAACGCCACAAATTTTCCGCCATTTTCTCGGTCTTCGGCGGAAAGAATTCGAACGACACCTTAAGATCCTTTGGCGCGCCGGCCGGAAAGGGAAGTTCCGTCGGGCGGGATTCGGGTTTAGCCATGGCCATCAATCCACCCTCTCCAGCGTCGCTCGTTCCTGGCGGCCAATCGGTGTCCCGGCATTGACGGGTTTGCGCGTGGCGGACCACAATTTCACCGTGAGCGGACCGCCCGGCAGGTTCCGGACGCGGCCCGGTTCGAGCCCCGCGCGGGTGCACCAGTCAAAAATCTCGCTGTCGGAAAACCCCAGCCGAAGATGCGCATGCTCGGTTCGGAGTTTTTCGAGATCATGCGGCGCGAAATCAACGATCAGGAGAATGCTGTCAGGCCGCAGCACACGAGCGGCCTCGGAGATCAGCGCTTCAGGCCGGTCCGCATAATGCATGACCTGATGGATCACCACGACATCATGAGAGGCATCCGCCATCGCCAGCCGGTACATGTCGCCATGGCGCACATGGCAGTGGCGGTTTCCATCTGCCTCCAACTTGGCGCGCGCGACCGATAGCATGTCGCGGGACGAATCGATGCCGATTCCGCGATCAACGCGATCGGCGAAAAGTTGCAACATGCGTCCGGTGCCGGTTCCAATATCGAGCAAGTCTTCCGCGTGGGCGGGAAAGGCGTCCATCAGCGCCCGCTCGACATCGCTCTCATCTATATGCAAGGAGCGAACACGGTCCCATTGCGCGGCATTTGCCCTAAAATAGGCCTCCGCTTCGGCGGCGCGCGCCCGCTTGATCTCGGCAAGCTGCTTCCGATCAAGCGCGCGCTGAAAATCGTCTTCGGGTATGAGGGCGACAAGCTGACGGGCCACGCCACCGGATGCGGCATTGTCGTCGGCGAACCGGTAAAAAACCCGGCTGCCCTCGCGAAACCGATCGAGCAGCCCTGAATCGCACAATAGCTTCAAATGTCGCGATACCCGTGGCTGGCTCTGACCGAGAATTTGCGTCAATTCGCTCACCGTCATATCGCCCTCCGCGCAAAGCGACAGCAGGCGAAGACGCGTTGGCTCCGCGACCGCACGAAGACACGATAGCAATTGATTCATCAACCCGACCTCATTCTGGGTTGTTAATTTAGCTCTTTCGTGGGCCCTTAGAACCACAAGCCCCGCGACCGAAGGACCCGGTTTATATAGGACATAATGATATGTTTATATGTTTAAATTATTAATTCTGACAATATTTTCGAAGTCGGCAAAAATCAATTCGGTGAATCACGGACGCATGCTAGCCCGAATTATTCACGGTGCGGCGTTTAATGGTTGGTGAGCATGGATTAACCTGTTGAGATTCT
>JAQBTY010000239.1 GCA_027624735.1 Pseudomonadota bacterium
GAGGGCGACCGCGCCGCTGGTGTGGAAGTTTCGCGCAATGGCCTGACCCAGTCCGTCCGTGCCGACCGCGAAGTGATCCTGTGCGGCGGGGTCATCAATTCGCCGCAAATTCTGATGCTGTCTGGCATCGGCGATCCGGAACAGCTTAAGCAGCACAGCATTGACACCAATATCGCCCTGCCCGGTGTCGGCAAGAACCTGCAGGACCACATCGGCGTCGGTATCGAATACCAAAGGACCGAAGACGGACCGTTCGTGGGCCATCTGCGTTACGACCGCATCGCGCTCGCCATGCTGCGGGCCTATTTCCTGGGCGACGGGTTCGCCACCGAGATGCCGGGGCCGGTCATGGCCTTCCTGAAAAGCGACCCGTCTCTGGCGCAGCCCGACATTCAGTTCCTGACCCGCTTCGTGCCGCCGGAATCGCAGCCCTGGTTCCCGGGGCTTCGTCCGAAACCGAAAGACGCCTTCATGTGCCGGCCGGCCGTTCTGCATCCGGAAAGCCGCGGCGAAATAAAACTGCGATCGGGCGACCCGCGTGACAAGGTCGCGATCCACCAGAATTTTCTCAGCGCGGAAAAAGATTGGGAGACGCTGCGGACCGGTTTCGAGATGGTCCGCCATGTCGCCAGCCAAAAACCGCTGGACGCCTTCCGCGGTCCGGAAATTCAGCCCGGACCCGGCGTCAAAACCCGTAAAGATATCGACGACTATATCCGCCGCACGGCCTGGACCGTCCATCACCCGCTCGGCACCTGCAAGATGGGACCGGACAAGGACGAGACCGCCGTGGTCGATTCCCAACTGCGCGTGCGCGGCGCCCGCGGACTTCGCGTGATCGATGCCTCGGTGATGCCCGACATGCCCGGCGGCAACATCAACGCGCCCATTATCATGATGGCGGAAAAAGCCGCCGATCTGGTCCGCGGCCGCGAGCCCCTCGCGCCAGAAAACATCAGGCCAGAAAACATCAGGTAAGATAATCAGGTCACCGCATCCCTTTCTCTGCGTGGCAGCGTCGCTGGCGCTCGCCGCTTGTGCCGAGAGTCCGCACCCCTCCTTGGAAACCGGCGGTGCCGGCACGATCCTCCCACTCCTGCAGCCCACGTCACATCGCGCCGACGGCTGGCATCATCTGCCCGTCCGCGGCAGAACCCGGTACAGCGTGGTCGAACGCGCCGGCCGCAGCGCCATCATGGCGATCGGACGCCATACGGCCTCGGGCCTCGCCCGTCGCGTCGATATCGACCCAAAGGCCTGCCGGACTATCCGCTGGTCGTGGCGTGTCGACCAGATGCAGACCAACGTCGATTTACGTCAAAAATCCAAGGAAGACGTCGCGGCCTCGCTTTTCCTGACTTTTGGCGACCCCGGCTTCATGATGCTGCCCAATCCCGTTCCCACGTTGCGCTATGTCTGGACCACGGATCACCTGAAGATCGGCGACTTATTCGACAATCCCTTCCGGCCCGGCATCATTCGCACCATCGTCGTCGAAAACAGATCGGACCGGTTGGGCGAATGGGTTGAATTTACCCGCGACAGCTATGCCGATTTTGCCGCGGCTTTCGGAAAACCACCGACCGACCGCCTCAAACTCGTTGCCATCTTTACCGATAACGATCAGTCGAAAGAACCGGTCGTGTCCTATTACGGGCCTATCTCCCTGCGGTGTTCGGGAAACGCTCCGGCGATCACGAAAAATTCACCATCCGTGACTGGCCACGTGAAACACTAACAACAAACATGTGCAACAGACTGTAGGGGGTGCACCTGTTCAGTCCCCAGGAACGCGCGGAATTCATGTCCACATGCTGATCTCCATCATCATCCCGACCCTGAACGAGGCTTCAATGTTGCCGGCGACCCTCGCCTCGCTGCGCCGCCAGGAAAGCGATATGGAGATCATCGTCTGCGATGGGGGCAGCACCGACAGCACCGTGGGCATCGCCCGTCAGGCCGGCGCGACAATCATTACGACCGCACGCGGCCGCGGTCAGCAGCTTGCAGCGGGAGCCACTCGGGCAACGGGCGATGTGCTGGTTTTCCTGCATGCCGACACCTTGCTCGCGCCAGGCGCATTGCGGGCAATCGAGGACGCTCTCGCCGATCCGCTCCTTACCGGCGGAAATTTCCGGGTGCTGTTCGACGGCCCGTCCGACTTCGCCGCCTGGCTCACCGGTTATTACGCCCGCCTGCGCCGTAGGGCGCTTTACTATGGCGATTCCGTGATCTTTCTGCGACGCACGGTTTATGAGGCCATCGGCGGCTTCAAACCCATCGCGCTGATGGAGGATTACGACCTAGTTCGCCGGCTTGAGGCCTTCGGCCCGACCATCTGTATCGATACGCCGCCCGTCGTCACCTCATCGCGCCGCTTCGAAGGACGCAAGCCGTGGCGCATATACGCCCAATGGGTGACGATCCACGCGCTTTATTACCTGCGCGTCCGGCCCGATTTTCTTGCGCGACTATACCGGTCGGCGGTTCATAGGCCCACCATTGGTCGCTGAGGCCATACCAAATGCAAAATCTCATGTATATCGACCGTTTCGCCGTGCTTGGAGACGGCCCTTCGGGCCTCTTCAGCGCCAGTCATAGGCGACGTCGTCGATCTTGCCGATGGCGGACAGTTGCTCACTGAGCAACCGGATAGATCGTTGACATTACTGACCGGCTACATGTTTCCCGTTTCATTCGCGGCGAGGGTTTCGCTGGCGCCGGCGGTGGGCGGGATTAATCTACCACCAGGCGCCGCGCCATACGGCGGCTTCCCAAAATGCCTGTGAATTGAAAAACCATGCGGGCAGAAATCATAAAGGGCGGAGGTATCTACACCCCCGCCCTTTCGTCCCAATAGATGGGGATAGGCCTATTCCGCCGCGGTGTGCGCCCCGGTCTGGACATCCATATTGATCAGATCCGTGGCATCGTCGGTCTCGGCCAGCATGCCCCAGCTCTTGATCCAGTCGGCAGTACGCTGCGCTTCTTCTTCCGGGATAGGGGCCGGGTCGACCACCACGACACGGGATTCGCGAAGATCGCTCACCGACATGGCGGCAATACGCGGATCCTTGTCTTTGTAGTAATCCAGGAAGTAATGCATGTAGGAAGACCGGTCGGCATTGATGCGCTTCACCGCTTCCTTTACCGCGCGGTTGAACTTGGCATAGGTTTCCGTATCGACCTTATCGGAAGCCACTTCCGTGCCATGCAGGTAGGATGCGGTGACCATGCGGCAGCCCTCTTTTTCCGCCAGGCTTGCATAGGGTTCGGTCAGGCAGGTGGCGTCGTATTCGCCCGCCATCAGCGCATCGAAGCGATATTTTGAGCCGTTGGGCGCCTGAACCAGCTTGATATTGTCGCGCGGCATGAAGCCTTCCAGCATATGCAGGATCAGATAGTGGGTGCCGAAATAGAACGGCGCGCCGACCGGCCGGCCGGATAGCTGCTGGGCTGTGTAAATGTCCGAATCCGGCCGCACGTAAAGCCCCGCGAAACAGACGATCGCGCGGCGGCCAAGCTGGCGGCCACCCTGACTGGTGTCCTGGACGCGGCAGTAATTGCCCCATTCGCAGGCATTGTACATATCCGCCTTGCCCTCTTCGAACAGCTTGCCGTGACTGGCGAAGGGATTGACGCCCTCGGGGCTGGTGACATCGCTGTGAACCGATTTGTCGACACCCTTTTCACGGTCGGCCCATTCGATCTGAATGCCTTCCTTCTCGAACAACCCTTCGCGGTCGGCGACCAGTTCGGCCAAGCCCTGAAAGGGCGCCGTCGTTTCCAGAACCAATTTCTTCATGTGAGAGCCTCCTGTCGCCGTGTTCTTAAAACAGCTTTAGGCAGGGGTTTTCCCCCTGCGCGAAATCTCGCTGCCAAAACAATTATTCAGCCGCCGCGTGACCGCCCTGCTGGACGCCCATATTGACGAGATCCATATGATCCTCGGTTTGTTCGAGCATCCCCCAGCTCTTGATCCAGTCCGCGGTCGCCTTCAGCTCCCAGTCGGGAATCGGCGCCGGGTCGATCACCACGATCCGGCTTGAGCGCAGATCGCTAACCTTCAGCGTGCCAATTTCAGGATCCTTGTCTTTGTGGCAATCGATGAAGTACTGGAGGTACTTTTCCTTGTTGGCATTGATGCGCCTGACCGCCTCGCGAACTGCCTTGTTGAAGCTCGCGTAAATTTCCGCGTCGACCTTGTCGGATGCTACTTCGGTGCCGGTATAAAATGCGGAACAGACGATCCTGCAGCCTTTTTTCTCGGCCAGTGTCAGGTAGGGTTCGGTCAGGGTCGTCGCCTCGACCTCACCCGACATCATTGAATCGAACCGGAAGCGCGAGCCGTTGGGCGCGCTGCAGAGTTTGATCTGATCGCGCGGCAGGAAGCCTTCCAGCATGTGGAGGGCGAGGTAATGGGTGCCGAAATAAAACGGCACCGCGACCAGCTTGCCGGCAAGCTGCTGCGGGGTATAGACCTTGGAGTCGGGCCGCACGACGATACCGGCAAAGGTCACGATGGCGCGGCGCCCGATCTGCCGGCCGCTTTGAACGCTGGTGTCCTGAACACGGCAGTAATTGCCCCATTCGCACGCATTATACATATCGGCCTTGCCTTCTTCGAACGCCTTGCCGTGGCTCACATGCGGGTTAAGGCCCTTGGGATCGGTGATGTCTGTATGGACAGTCTTGTCGACACCCTTTTCGCGGTCGACCCATTGAATGGTCAGACCTTCTTTTTCGAACAGCCCCTCTTTATCGGCGACCAGTTCGGCAAGCCCCTGGAATGGGGACGTGTTTTCGAGCCTGAGTGTCTTCATAATGGAGATTCCCTGTAGCAGTTTGAAAAAGGCGTGGTTTTGGCGGGTGTGTAAAATTGTCGCACCATAATCACCCGGAAGCTGACTTAAAGCCAATTGTATTAAGTGGATAAACCATGTGCAAATGTTATAGTTTGAGCCATGCGTATTAATTTGCGGCAGATCGAAGCGTTCCGCGCGGCCATGGAATTCGGCTCGGCCACCGCCGCGTCCGAAATCCTGCATATCACCCAGCCCGCCGTCAGCCGGCTGGTCAGCGATCTGGAACTTGCCGTGGGATTTCAACTGTTTGAGCGCCGTGCCCGCGGGCTGGTCCCAACTCAGGACGCCCACACACTGTATGAGGAAGTTAAACGCTCCTTTGTCGGGATGGAGCGGATTGGCCAGGTCGCGGGCGCCATCAAGGAAAAGGCCACCGGCACGGTTCGGGTCATCGCCCTGTCGAAATATGCCGACGGATTCGTCGCCAGCATCGTCGGCACTTTTTTAAAGCGGAATCCGGGCATCATGGTGGAGCTGGAAAGCGCCGGCACCGGCGCCGTTGTCCAGGGCATCGCCTCGCAGACCTATGACGTGGGGATTGCCTCCGCGGCGATCTCCGACTCCCTCATCCAGGCGGAGCCCCTGTT
This sequence comes from Pseudomonadota bacterium, assembly GCA_027624735.1. Lineage (GTDB taxonomy): Bacteria > Pseudomonadota > Alphaproteobacteria > MPNO01 > UBA2964 > JAQBTY01. The sequence continues at coordinate 5,453 of JAQBTY010000239.1, forward strand.
CGAAACCAGCGTGGTGCTGGCCATGCCCAGTGACGACCCGCTTGCCGGCCAGTCGGTCGTTCCCCTGCGGGCGCTCAACGGAAGGCGCATGGTGGTCCTGCCGGAGGACAGCGAGTACGGATCGGTTGTCGCCAAGGGCCTGCGCCGGGCAAAGGTTGCCCCGGACGTGGTCGGGCAGGCACGATCGCACCCATCGCTCTACCGCATGGTCGGATCGGGCGCCGGGCTGGCGCTGATCGACAAGACCATCACCAGCGATTTCGCCGCCGAAGGCGTCACCTTTCGCCCCGTCGACCCGCCCATCGTCCGCACCGTCGCGACCCTGGTCAACTCACGCGTTGCACGTTCCATCGCCACCAACTCATTCCTGGACGCGCTCAGGAACGAGGTGCGGAATTATGTTGGGGACTGACGTGACGTCGGCATCCGGACCCCAATTTTTTTACGATGTAGCCAGGGCCGTTTGATCGGTTATTCTACACGGGCAATTAATTAAAGAACCGATGACCCGGATAGAACCCTATCTGGCGCGGCTGTACCGATATGCTTTCAGCCTTTCCCGCGACGAGGAGGCCGCGAAGGACCTGGTACAGCAATGCGCTCTCAAGGCGCTGGGTGCGAAATCCGTGCCCGAGAACGAAGTCTCCTACCGCGCCTGGCTATTTATCATCCTGCGGAATTCGTTCATCGACGACAGACGGCGGCGCAAAGTGACCGACACCCTGATCGAGACGGATACGGATCAGGAAAATTCGCTCGGCATGGAATTCTGGGGTGGCGACGAACGTTTTAATCAATATCCTCAGCGTAAAGCAGGCGATGGCAAGGCTCACCGAGCGTGACAATGAAATTATCGGGTTGGTCGATCTGTCGGGGCTCAGCTACGCCGAGGCGGCCCAGGTTCTGGGAATCCCGCCGGGAACGGTGATGAGCCGGATCAGCAGAGCGCGGGGACGCCTTCTCGCGCTGTTGGACCAAAGCAACGTGGCCCCTCTTGTGTCGCGAAGGCAGGCACGAAAGTAAGCGCGAAAGTAGGACAGGGTAGATAGATAGGTGAGTGAGAACTTGGACAAAAACCGACAACAGGATATTGAGAAACTGAACGCGTTCGTCGACGGCGAACTCGATATGGAGGCACGCGCTGAAGTCACCGGCCGGGCAGCGAATGATCCAGCCTACGCGCGTGAACTCGCGATGCTCAGCCGGCTAAAGGCTACCCTGGGCGATGCGGTGCCAGTGCCCGATTTTGCTTTACCGCCACAACACGCCCGCCAGGGCCTCCGGCGTGTGGCGATGGCGGCCGCCGCAAGTCTGGTGCTGTTCATTGCGTCCGGTATCGGATGGATCACCTATGAAAACCGGAACGTGTCAACGATAATGAGACAGCCGGTTTGAGAATTTAAGCTTGGGCATTCCCCGTTGTTGAAG
>JAQBTY010000240.1 GCA_027624735.1 Pseudomonadota bacterium
CATCGAAGTGAACACCGCATCGCCGCGGTGGGTGATCGCGCTGACCTCGAAGACGAAGTTGTACTCCTCGAGGTTCACATGGCCGTGGCTTTCGCCGAACGGGCCCTCGGGCTCCAGCATTTCGGTATCGATGATGCCTTCGATTACCAGCTCGGCTTCCGCCGGTATCATCAGATCCGACATCCGCGCCTTGACCATATTTATGGGCGCGCCCATCAAGCCGCCGGCAACCCCGATCTCATCCATATCGATCGGCAGTTTCTGAGGCCCCATAAAGGCGACACAGGGCGGACAACCAAGCACGATGGCGACCGGCATTTCCTTGTCGCCCCGCGCCCGGTGCTTCTTGTAATGCTGATAGCCGCCGGCGCCGCCGACCCGCGTCGCCATCCGTATTACCATCCGGTCGGACGCCTTCAACGCGGCGCGGTAGGTGCCCATATTCTGTATGCCGGTATCGGGATCCCGCGTGACGACATTGGTCGACGTCAGGGTCGGCGCGTTATCGAACCCCGGCGTCGATACGGGGATCGGCAGGGAATCGATGCCCTTTCCCTCACCCAGCAGATCGGCGCCTTCGATCACTACTTCGTGGCACGCCGCGTCGGTGACGATCACCGGCGGGATGGGGTGGGCGATCGCGTGATCCCAGCGCGCGCCGATTTCCGCCACCGGCACGCCCATGCCGACACTGTAAATATCCTGGTTCGCCGCCAGCGCGCCGACCACGATGGGCAGATCGTACTTGCGGCCCTTGCCATTGACCACGTTGCGGAACAGGAACGCCTTGCGCTCGGATTCCTTGAGACCGCCGACGAATTGCCAGCGCACCAGCGAATGCATCTCCGCATCCTTGTCGACCGGCTCATCCACCGTAATGAGCAGCCCCGCCTTGTCCAGGGCGGCAATATGTTCATGCAGATCCCGGTAGCCGCGTTCCGTCCCGCTCATGGCCTAATCCTGTGCTATTTGTGTGTGGTCCCGTTATGCCATACGCCAGCGTATTGACAACCCCCGACCCCGTTCATAGGTTCGGCTCAGATCACACCGGCCTTGGTTTCCGGCCCAAACCGATTACAGGTTTCATGAAAGCTGCCCCCTTCGATTACCGGCGAGTCACATCGATCGACGAGGCCTGCCGCGCCCTGGCGGATGGCGGCGACGACGCCCGCCTCATCGCCGGCGGGCAAACACTTGTCCCCTTGATGGCCATGCGTCTGGCGCGCCCGACCTTGCTGATTGATATCAACGGCATCGCGGAGATGTCGGGCATCGCCATCGTCGGCGGTCATCTGGTTATCGGCGCCGGCACGCGTCAGGCGGAAATTCTCGATTCCCCTGTCGTCAAAAACCACCTGCCCTTGCTGACCGACGCCTTGAGCCATGTGGGTCATGACCAGACCCGCAACCGGGGGACAATCGGCGGCAGCCTGGCCAATGCCGACCCTGCCGCGGAACTGCCGCTGATCGCAAAGGTGTTGGACGCGGAAATGGTCGCCCGTTCTGTCGACGGTACGCGCACCATAGCGGCGGCCTCATTCTTTGAATCCGCCATGGCCACGGCGCTGGCCGCCAACGAATGCCTGACCGAAATTCGCTTTCCCCTCTGGCAGGAACAAAAAACCGGCTACGGCTTTCACGAGGTGAGCATCCGCGACAGCGATTTCGCCCTCGCCGCCGCCGCCGTGCAGCTTACGCTCGATAACGGTGGAGCCTGCACAAGGCTCCATATGGCGATCGGCGGCGCGTCGCCGGCGCCGATGCGGCTTGGCGAAATCGAGGCCGCGCTCATGGGGACGACCCTTGACGACAGCCTCATTCATGCCGAGACGGCGCGCCTTGCCGCTCTGGTCGACCCGCAGGGCGACATTCATGCCGATGCTGCCTACCGCCGCCGGGTCGCGCGGGTCCTGACGGAACGCGCCTTGCTGTCGGCGCGCGACCGGGCGATTGGAGCCAACCCATGAGCGAGCACAAGATCACCCTGACCGTGAATGGCCGCCAAATGTCGGGCCATGCGGAGGCGCGCCTCACCCTGGTGGATTTTCTGCGCGACGTGCTCGGCCTCACCGGCACGCACATTGGCTGCGAGCACGGCGTCTGCGGCGCCTGTTCGGTGATGTTCGACGGCAAGCCGGTGCGATCCTGCCTCATGTATGCGGTCCAGGCCGACGGGCATGACGTCACGACCGTTGAGGGACTGGAAGCGGACGACGGCACCATGAGCCCGCTCCAGGATGCCTTCTGGGAAAATCACGCGCTGCAATGCGGCTACTGCACGCCCGGCATGCTGATCGCGGGTCATGCGCTGCTCAGCCAAAATGCGTCGCCAACAGACGAAGAAATCCGCCACGCCATCGGCGGCAATCTGTGCCGCTGCACCGGCTATCAGCAGATCGTCGAAGCGATCCAGATGGCGGCCGAAAAAATGCGGGGAGATTCGTCATGAACGAGGTGACCAAACCCCGCCCTGACTTCCGCTATGTCTCAAAGAAACGCCGGGTCAAGGAAGACAAGCGCTTTGTCACCGGGCGCGGCAAGTTCGCGGCCGATATCAGCCTGCCGGGCACGCTGCATGTGGCCATGGTGTCGAGCCCTTATGCCTGCGCCGAAATAAAATCGATCGATATCAGCGCGGCCATGGCGCTGCCCGGCGTGCACTATGTTCTGACCGGGGAAGAGCTTGCCAAGCACATCAACCCGCTGCTCTCGGGTCTCGACCTTCCCCATGTGAAGCGCCTGCCGCTGGCCAACGGCCGCGCGCGCTATGCCGGGGAATGGGTCGCCGCCGTTGTCGCGGAGTCGCGTCACATCGCCGAGGACGCGGTCGAACTGGTGGCCGTGGATTACGAAGCGATCGATTTCGTCATCGATCCCGAAGAAGCGCTCAAGCCCGGCGCGCCGCTGGTGCACCCGGAAAACGGCAGCAACGTCTTTTTCAACAGGAAATGGGTGTGGGGCGAGGTGGAAAAGGATTTCGCCGCGGCGCCCCACACGCTCGCGTTCCGGGCCCGCTGGAGCCGCAATTCGACCATCCCCATCGAGACCTTCGCGGTGACCGCCAGCTGGGACGGCGGCAAGGACCAGCTCGATGTCTGGGCGTCGATCCAGATGCCGAAATATCCCGAGCAGATCGCCCGCGCGCTGCGCCTGCCGGTTAATGCGGTCAACGTCCATTTCGATGTCGATGTCGGCGGCTCCTATGGCCTCAAGCGCGGCATCCGCCAGACTGTCATCGTCGGCTATCTCACCCGCAAGCTGCGCCGCCCGGTGCGGTTCATCGAAGACCGGCTGGAAAATTTGTCAGGGGGTGAGATGCACGGCCCCGACCGCATCTTCGACATGCAGGTCGCCTACGACAATGACGGCATCATGAGCTCGCTCAAGATCAAGGCGACCGATGATTGCGGCTGCTACCCGGGCCGTGCACCGTTGCAGCTCGGCAAGCCGGTCAGCGCCATCGTCGGCCCCTACCGTATCGGCAGCGCCGAATACGAAGCGACGTCGGTCTCCACTAACAAGACCAGCCAGGAAGCGGTACGCGGATTCGGCCAGGGCCCGACTAATTTCGCCATCGAGACCGCGGTGGACAAGGTCGCCCGTTCGCTGGGCCTCGACCGTGACGAGGTGCGGCGGCGCAATCTGATCCGGTCGGACGAATTCCCGTGGCGCATCCCGTCGGGATCGGATTATGACAGCGGCGACTATCACGCCGTGCTCACCAAGGCCATGGAAGCAGCCCGTTGGGAGGAGATCCATACCAGGCGCGATGCCCTTCGGGCGGAAGGCAAGCTCGCCGGTGTTGGGATTGCCACCTGTCTTGAGCCGTCCGGCGGCAATTCATCGTTCGAACCGTTGTTCAATCTCAAGAACGACACCACCACCTGGATGGAATCCTGCCTGATCAAGGTGGATATGCTGGGCACCATCACGGTGTCCATCGGCACCTCCACCGCGGGCCAGGGCCATGAAACGCTGGTGTCCACCGTGGTCGGCGAAGAACTGCAGCGCGACCCCGATACCATCCGCGCGGTCCATGCTGAATCCCTGATGGCAATGCCGTCCAACAGCCCGGTGGGATCGCGCATGGCGATCATGCTGGGCGGGGCGGCCAGCGGGGCGGCGAAAAAGATCCGCGACCAGGTAACGGCGATCGCGGCGCATAATTTCCAGCTGCCCATCGACCGGCTTGTTTACGACGGTGGCGATGTCTCGGTCGAGGGCGATCCCAAAAAGACCATGAGTTGGACGCAGCTGGTCGATATCGCGCACCGCAAATATCACGAAATGCCGCTGGATTCCGAACCCGGCCTGCAGGCCAATTTCGTCTGGGAAGTCCCCACCGGCGGGGCGCTGCCGGCCGCCGACGGCACGGTTCAGATGTATCCCTGCTATTCGTTCGAAGCCCATGTGCCGCTGGTCGCCATCGATCCGCAGACCGGCCAGGTGGAGATCCTGGAATATTACATCGGCCACGATTGCGGCACGGTGATCAATCCCGACATCGTGCGCGGCATGACCCTTGGCGGCATCGCCCACGCCATCGGCGCCGCTTTGTACGAAAAATTCGAATATGATGACGAGACCGGCCAGCATTTGTCCGGCTCCTTCATGGATTATCTGCTGCCCTCGTCCCACGAAGTGCCAAATATCACCATGGTCAAGCATTACACCCCCTCGCCCCTGACCCCCATGGGCCAGAAGGGTTCGGGCGAATCCGGCTATCTCGGCGGCGCCGCCGCCATCGCCAGCGCCGTCAACGATGCGCTCGCCCCGCTCGGCAAGGAAATTACCACGCTACCCATGCGGGTGCGGGATCTGGAGAAACTGTTGAACGGTGACTGACAGACGTCAGACACCATCATCAAACCAATTGCGTCAAACCGATAATCGGGAGAAAGAAAATGAGCGACGATCTGATACTGAAACAAAACGGACGCATGCTGGAAGCCACCTTCAACCGCACGGACGATTGTTCCGTCTCGGACCGCATGGCCGAAGAGCTGTCGGCGGCGCTGCGGACCGCGCATGAAACCGCCGATGCGGTGCTCCTGCGCAGCGCCGGCGCCGATTTCTGCACCGGCCGCGCGCGCAACGCCGACGCCGGACCGCCCGATCCGGAAGCCTATGCACGCCGGGCCGAATACGATGCGATCTTCGGGTCCTATAAAGCGATCCGCGACGCGAAGGTGCCGGTGATCGGGGTGATCGAAGGCAAATGTATGGGATACGGCACGGCGGTGGCTTCCCTTTGCGACGTCTCGTTCGCCAGCTCGACCGCACAGTTCAACATCCCGGAGATGGATCACAATGTCATGCCGACCATGGTCATGTCGGCGGTGTATGACCGGATGAACCGCAACGCTATTCTCTGGATGACCTATTCCGCGGCGTTCATCGATGCGGCGCAGGCCATGGCGTACGGCATCGTCAGCCGGGTGGTGGAAGCCGAAAAGCTCAACGCGGAAGTCGAGCGTTTCTGCAAGACATTGCTGGGGCGGCCGCGTCCCGCCATTCTCGGGCTGAAGGAATATCTGCATTCGGCGCCGCGCATGGATGAGCAGGGCGCCATCGATTACGCCCGCAGCCTCCATTCCATGGTCAATACCGCCGCTGCGATGAAGAAAGCGCACTGACACGGAGATTGTCATGATCGTCGACACCCATGCCCATTATCTGCCGCAGGCAATGCTGGACGATCTCAAGAACCGGTCGTCCGACTTTCCGTCCATCGAGTGCATGCAGGATGGCGAAACCTGGAAGCTGGGATTTGCCGGCGGCTCCCTGAGCCGTCCGATCCTTCCTAATTTGCGCAACAGCGACAAGCGGCTGCAGTGGATGGACGAACAACAAATCGACGTCCAGGTGTGCGGCGGCTGGCTCGACAGTTTCGGCTATGAAATCCCCCATGACGAAGGCATGCGCTGGAGCCGGTTCATCAATGAGCATCTGATGAAAAACTGCGAGGCGTCCGACCGTCTGGCGCCGCTCGCCAGCGTGCCGCTGCAGAACGGCAAGATGGCGGCGAAGGTGCTGGAAGAAGCGCTGAAGGCCGGGTACCACGGCGCCATGATCGGGACCCAGCCCAAGGGCGGCTCAGGCAATCTCGACGATCCCGACCTCGACCCGTTCTGGGAAGCGGCGTCCGACCTCAAGGCGACGATTTACCTGCATCCCATGTTCGGCTGCGGCGATGCCCGCATGCTGGATTACGATCTCCTGAACATCATCGGCCGCGGCACCGATACCATCACGGCGGTGGCTCGGCTGATCTATTCAGGTCATTTGTTGAAATATTCCGGCATGAATTTCGTCCTCAGTCATGGCGGCGGCGGGCTGCCGTTCCTGCTGGGCCGAATGCGCACCGGCCAGGCGCTCAAACCGGAATACGGCGACCCGCAGGCGAGCCTCGAGGGCTGCTATTACGACACGGTAGTCCATGATGCCAATACGCTGGAATTCGTCTGCAAGCAGTTCGGCGCCGACCGCGTCATGCTGGGATCGGACTACCCCTTCGCCGTCGGCGATCTGGAACCTTGCAAAGTGGTCAATGACGCCAACCTGACCGATGCCGAACGCGCCGACATCTTCGGCAACGTCGCCGAACGCATTTTTCATTTAGAAAACTGCGGGTGCGCGGGGAGCTAGTCTATTCAGAAAAAATCCGACCGTATTCTTCAAAGACATCAAAACATTTGGCGTTTGGCCTCGTATCCATAGAGCCATTACCCCTTGTCAGTCGGTATTCGAGCCGAGCTTTGAGGGTATCGCGGAAGCTGCCAGATAGGCCATAGGTTGATGAGTAAATCCTTTTAGCCCGGATTATTCACGGTGGTCGGATGGTTTGAGCAAGGCGCGTGGTATCGTCCGGGTTGACGG
>JAQBTY010000241.1 GCA_027624735.1 Pseudomonadota bacterium
GATGCCAAGTTAGCGAAAAACACCACCCGCAGATCCTTCCGGAACACCCAGGGTGAGCAATTACCATTTTTTTGCGCCTTTTTAATGCTGATTTGGAAAAACACGACGAGAGGCAGAGTTACCGCCATTATCAGTAGGACAAGTCCAACCGTGATCGGCAGGCGAAAATTACGCCATGCAGGGATTTGAACTACGGGACGGAATATTGCGCCGTCAGTCAGGGTCATATTTCCGGCAACTCCATTATCGAAATCAAAGAATTCTCTTTTGTGGATTAAGTAATGATTAACATGGAACCAGTTCCCCAGGCTCGCGCCCAAACCAATCGCTGCCGGTGACGGTTTCGCCGACTTCCCCTCAGCGAAATGTCTTCCTCCACATCGCTGCCTTCCCGATTGGCTGCGCTTCCCATTTTGCGGTAGAACCTTCTGGCGGCGCCGTTCGGCATCGCGAAAGGCATAAACGATGCTGGGATGCAGCCAATGACGAAAAGCCGATGACGAAAATAGCCACCTGGAATGTCAATTCCATTCGGGTCCGCATGCCGCGGCTTCTGGAATGGCTCGGGGAAGCCAATCCGGATGTGGTGCTGCTGCAGGAAATCAAGGTCGTCGATGATGCCTTTCCCGGAGAGGACATTGAATCCCTCGGCTACAATTTGGCGGTCCACGGCCAGAAGACCTATAACGGCGTCGCCATCCTGTCCAAACATCCGATCGAGGATGTCCAGACCGGCCTGCCCGGCGACGATACGGACGAACAGGCGCGCTATATCGAAGCCTTTACCGGGAACGTGCGGGTTGCCTCGATCTATCTGCCGAACGGCAATCCGGCGCCGGGAGAAAAATACGATTACAAGCTGCGATGGATGGAGCGGCTATACTATCACGCGGCCGATTTGATGAACAACGATGAGGCGTTTGTTCTGGGCGGCGATTACAACGTCTGCCCGACCGATGCCGATGTCTACAATCCGGAAGGCTGGGCCGATGATGCGCTGTGCCTGCCGGAAACCCGCAACAAGTTTCGCGCCATCGTCAATCTTGGCCTTACCAACGCCTTCCGGGCGCTGCATCCCGATCCGGGTCCCTACAGCTATTGGGACTATACTGCCGGCGCCTGGCAAAAGGATTTCGGTCTGTTGATCGATCATCTTCTTCTGTCGCCTCAGGCGGCCGACCGGTTGACCGAATCCGGTATCGACCGCAAGCCGCGCGGCCGGGAGAAACCGTCCGACCATACCCCGGTGTGGTGCGTGCTTTCGGACGAGGGGCATTGATCGGCGATGCAAATACCGCGTTACGTGACCGGCGCTTTTCTCTTCGGGTTCATCTGGGCGGTTATAACCTATTTCAATGGCAATATTACCGACCTGCAGAGGCTGGCCGTCCTGGTTATTCTGTTTGGCGTGCTGGGATCGGCTTTGAGTTGGATCCTGTCGAAAGCCCTCGCCTGGTACAAGAACCGTAACAGCTAGTTGATATTCCGAATGAATAATGCAGACCTGATCGTCGCCACCCTGAAAAAAGCCGGCATTACCCACGGATTTGGCATACCGAGTGGCAACGTCCTGCCGCTGATGGAATCCATGCGCAGGGGCGGCATCGAATTTGTCCTGACCGCGCACGAAGGATCAGCGGGTTTTGCCGCCGATGTGACCGGCCGCATGACGGGGACGCCCGGCCTTTGTATCGCGACGCTTGGCCCGGGCGCCACCAATCTTGCAACCGGCGTCGGCAATGCCTGGCTCGACAGATCGCCGATGATCGCCATTACGTGTAATCTCAATACGGATCAGCTTGGCCGGCGGATCCAGATGTATATCGATCACCATGCGCTCTTCGCGCCGATCACCAAGGCGACTCTGGCGATGCGCCACGACAATGTCGCGGAGACATTGGCCAAGGCCATCCATATGGCGACCAGCGAACCCCGCGGCCCGGTTCACATAGACCTGCCCGAGGATGTGGCGTTGGCGCCGGCGACCGACGCGGTGCCCGACCTTTTGGCCGCTTCCGGTATTCCGCCGGCAGGCGACGACGATATCGCCAGGGCCATGGATATCCTGCGAGCCGCCAAACGGCCCATCGCGATCCTCGGCTCCACCGCAATGCGCATCGCCGATCACGGCGAACTGCGGCGTTTTGTCGAGCATCACGATTTGCCCTTCATGACGACGACCATGGCCAAGGGGCTGATCGATGACGATCACCCGCTGGGCCTGGGCTGTATCGAACGCGGCCGCCGCCAGCATCAGCGGGCCCTTCTGCGCAGCGCCGACCTCATCGTCGGTCTTGGCTACGACACCATCGAGGTGGAGTACGAGGCCTGGATCGGCGATGTACCCCTGCTGCAGATCGATATCGATGCGGTCGATATCGCGCCTGGCGTGAAGTTGCGCCATGAGGTCACCGGCGATCTGCAATCGTCTCTCCACCGGCTTTGCCAATTCGAGGCTTGCACCAATGACTGGACCGCCGGGACGCTGGGTGACCACCGGGTGGTGTTTCAGCGGCTGCTGCGGCCCGATAGCAAACCCTTCTCGGCCCATCAGGCCATCGACGCGGTTCGCGCCGCCCTGCCCCATGACGGTATCCTGACCTTCGACGTCGGCGCCCATACGCACCAGATCGCCAGCCAATGGCAGGCCCATGCCCCCAAAACTTTTCTGATCACCAATGGCTGGTCGTCGATGGGGTTCGGTTTGCCCGCGGCGATCGCGGCGAAACTCGCCCGGCCCGATCTGCCGGTCGTCTGCCTGATCGGCGATGGCTGTTTTCAGATGACCTGTGGCGAATTGGCGACTGCCAAGCGGCTGGGCATCACCCTTCCCGTTGTCGTGCTCGATGATCGCTGGCTGGGCCTCATCCGGATCAAGCAAACGCGGCGGCAATACGGCATCTACGGTACCGAACTGCAGGCGGAAGAGTACCGCGACCCGCCCGAGCATTATTTCGGTGTTCCAGCCAAGGGAGCGAGGACGCCCGAAGACGTAACCAGCCTCGTCAAGCAAGCGCTTGCCCGGCCCGGGCCAACGGTCATTGAGGCCGTGGTCAATTCAGATCACTATTTGGACACGGTCTTCGATTAATTTTTAAGCGGTCTATTGGCCGAGAGCCATTGATTGAGGTGGGGATGGGTAATCAACGACTGGCAACGATCGCAATACTTTCTTTCGTTGCCGGACTTCTCGTGGTCAGCGCGCTTGTTTTGTCGGGGCTCGGTGTTCAAGGGGGTTTCTGGTCTTACCGCACCGGCCTTACAATACTCCGTTGGGCAGCCTGGAGCGGCCTCGGGGTCATTGCCGTCTCACTCATTGCCTGCTTTTACGTAACCAAGGGAACCCTCAGACGGGGTCTCGCCATTGCGACAATCGGGGGACTCTGCGGCATTCTCGCCTACGCCCTGCCTGCGAGCATGCTGAGCAAGGCCCGCAGCGTGCCCCCCATTCATGACATCACGACCGATACGCAAAACCCGCCGCGGTTCATCGACATCGTGCCGCTGCGGGAAAAAGCAAAAGCAAGCAACTCAATCGTTTATGGCGGCGCGAAAATCGCGGCCCAACAAATGAAGGGGTACCCCGATATAAAACCGCTGGATACGGCGATACCGGTGCGGCGGGCCTTCGACGCGGCCCTGGCGGTCGCGGCTGACCTCGGCTGGCAAATTGTCGCATCCATTCCCGGCGAAGACAGAATTGAAGCAACGGACAGAACATTCTGGTTCGGTTTTACGGACGACGTGGTGATCAGAATAACCGCTTTGGCCGGTGGGAGCCGCATCGATATCAGGTCCGTCTCCCGTGTAGGGCGCAGCGATGTCGGTACGAACGCCGCGCGCATCCGCCGGTTTTTTACGGCGCTGACGGCAAATCTAAATCCCTAGAGCACTATCGGATAGAACCGTTAAATAAAAACGGCGGCCTTTTTCGGGCCGCCGTTTTGGTGACTGGTCCGGGGTGGGCATCAGACAGTCACTTACAGCATCCGGGGGGAACACCCGGGTTGTAAATTAGTCTTTTAGTTCCTTTAGAATAGCGATCACATCCGTCATGTCTTCCGCCAGATATGTTCGGGAATCCCGTAATACATCCAGCAGGCCTTCTTTTTCTTCCGGGCTAAGGCGATTAATAAAATCCGTCATTGCCTGTGACATACCCTCCGACGTTGCCATGGTCGTTCTCCTGTCAAATCTATTTTTGCGGCTTACAAACGATCACTGCCAATCGACATGAACATCGAAAGACCTGTTAGGCAAACGCCACAGAGGATCAAAATCGTTACCGCGAAACGCCGTTTAAAGTGCCCGTTCTTTTTCATCGTCTTTTCCCTGTTTTCACTGTTGTCCATCCGCCCGGCTTTTTGCTTAGGGCGATTTGTCTCACACGCCCTCAGTTGCAAGAATTGTGCCAACCTCATTAAAACAAGTAATTTCAATTAGTTAGATAAAGGAAATTTTCAGCCAACAGCCGATTTGTAAAATCCGCCGACGGGTTAATTGGTTAATCCTGGTGAAAGGAAGCTCAGAGGCCGTCCTTCCGATCACCGGGCGGGCAGAACCCCGCGCGGATGACCCGGTCAGGCAATGGGGTCAAATCCAGCCGGCGCCCAAATTCCAGCGCGGCTATAGGGTTCCGAATTTCAGATGGGGCGCCGACGGCTTTTACAGGGACCGGACTTGGCGTAGCCAATCGGATGAAATTTCCAACTACCGGCCGGACTGTAAAACCCACCGACAGGTTAATTGGTTAATTGCCGCCGATGACGCAAACCGAGCCGCCGTGCGGCATAAGGGCGAGCAAAACCTCGCGCCGGATGACGCACCATAGCAACGGGACGGTCGGCGTTTTGGTCGGCTCAGATATCCGCGTAGCAGTGGGATTCCGCCTTGCCGCCGGGATGGACGACGGCGCCGGCGTAAGCCGGGCCAACCGTCTGCGCATAACGCCACAAAGCACCCGATTGAAAATCGTGATTCCGCGGTTTCCATTTCTTGCGGCGGCGGTCGAGTTCCGCCGCGCTGAGTTGCACGTCGAGTTTGCCCCGTTTGGCGTCGATTGTAATGATGTCGCCATTCTTGAGCAGACCGATGGGCCCTCCCACCGCCGCTTCAGGTCCCACATGACCGATACAAAAACCGCGGGTGCCTCCCGAGAAACGGCCATCCGTAATAAGCGCGACATTTTCCCCCATACCCCGACCGTAAAGTGCCGCGGTGGTGGACAGCATTTCACGCATGCCGGGTCCGCCTTTCGGTCCTTCATACCGGATGACGATCACATCGCCTTCCTTGATGCCGTCGCCTATGACCGCCGCGAATGCATCCTCTTCGCAATCGAAGATGCGCGCGGGGCCCTGGAATTTCAGATTGGTCATGCCCGCGACTTTCACGATCGCCCCATCGGGCGCCAGGTTTCCCTTAAGACCAACCACACCGCCGGTCGGCGAAATCGGATTCTTTACCCGGTAGAACACATCCTGGTTCTTTGGAAACTTTACACCCCGATGATTTTGGGCAAGCGTCTTACCGGTCACCGTCAGACAATCTCCAGTTAAAAGACCGTTATCCAGCAATTCCTTGATTATGACCTGTACGCCGCCAACGCGGTACATGTCCGTCGCCGTATATTTACCGCCCGGCATTAGATCCGCGATGTAGGGCGTCCGTTTAAAAATGCGCGCGACATCTTGCAGGGTGTATTTTATGCCCGCTTCATGCGCGATGGCCGGCAGATGAAGCGCCGCATTGGTCGACCCGCCCGTCGCGGCGACAACCGTCGCGGCATTGTCCAGCGACTCTCTAGTGACAACGTCGCGCGGCCTGATATTTTTCTCCAGCGCATACATGACCGCGCGGCCGGATTCCTCGACCACCGCGTCACGGGATTCGAATGACGCCGGCGCACCGGCCGAGCCGGGCATGGCAAGGCCAATGGCTTCGGAAACGCAGGCCATGGTGTTGGCCGTGAATTGCCCGCCACAGGACCCCGCGCACGGACAGGCGACCATTTCCAGCTTCTCCAACGACGCATCGCTCATGCGTCCGGCGGCATGCATGCCCACCCCTTCGAAGACATCGACGACGGTGACATCGCGGCCCTCGAACCGGCCCGGCAGGATGGTCCCGCCATAAAGAAAAATGCTGGGCACATTGAGCCGGACCATGGCCATCATCATGCCGGGCAGCGATTTATCGCATCCGGCGAGCCCGACCAGGGCGTCATAGCAATGCCCGCGCATGGTCAACTCCACGGAATCGGCAATTACGTCACGCGACACCAGCGACGATTTCATGCCCGCATGTCCCATGGCGATCCCGTCGGTCACCGTGATGGTGGTGAATTCGCGGGGCGTGCCGCCAGCTTCGGCGACACCCTTCTTCGCTGCCTGGGCCTGGCGTGATAACGAAATGTTGCAGGGCGCTGCTTCGTTCCAGCACGTCGCCACACCGACCAGCGGCTGATGGATTTGCTCCTCCGTCAGCCCCATGGCGTAGAGATAGCTGCGATGGGGCGCCCGTTCCGGCCCTTCGGTTACGTGCCTGCTGGGCAGCTTGGATTTGTCGAAGCGGCGTTTCGCCGGCCCGCCTTTTTTCTTTAGCGCTGTTTTCTTTTTTGTAGCGGCGCGCACGCGCGATCCATCGGGCATCATCCCACCTTCATTAATTATTCAAGCAATTTGGCGCGCAACATAATGCGCTCCATCCGTCCTGCCTAGAGTTGATCTATCCCGGATTATTCACGGTGGTCGGATGGTTTGAGCAAGGCGCGTGGTATCGTCCGGGTTGACGGCG
>JAQBTY010000242.1 GCA_027624735.1 Pseudomonadota bacterium
GTAGCGGGTGGATCGACTTGCCGACATCCTGGACCACCGTGTAGCGGGTGCAGTCTACGCGACCGGTGCCTTCGTCCACCTTGACGTCGACGATATGGACACCGAAGCCCGGCCCCGCGCCTGTCACGTTCATTTCCGAGTGACCGGCAATGGGCCCGTGGGACATGGTGGTCTTGCTGGTGATATCGCCGATGGACATTGGTTCGAAATCACCGACGTTCGAGCTTGCCGGGCGAACCTGGCCTTCTTCATACACGACGCTTTCGGCGGGGACGCCCCAGATACCGGCGGCCCGGCTGCACAGTTCCTTGATCACTTGGCGCGCATTGTTGACCACGACCATGCCGACCGAATAGGTGGTCCGGCTGCCGGCGGTGACGCGGTTGAAGCCAAGGGAGTTGGTATCGGCAAAAGAAACGCGGACCTTGTCGATGGCAATACCGAGTTCTTCCGCCGCCATCATGGCGATGGAGACGCGCGAGCCCGCCACATCGGCGGTCCCGATCACGATGGTGACCGTGCCGTCAGGCGCGAGCGTCAACGAACCGGCTGTCTCGCCGCCCCGGTTGAACCAGAAGCCGGAGGAAATGCCCCGTCCCTCTCCTGGTTTCACGGGCGTTTTATAGTGATCGCAGTTCTTGGCGGCTTTCAGGGTTTCGATGAAGCCGATGGGCCCCCAGGTATCGCCATAGATCGCTGTGTGGCCATCGCCGGCGGCGTTCTTGAGACGGAAATCGATCGGGTCCATGCCGATCTTGCGGGCCATCTCGTCGACCACGCCCTCGACGCCGAACACGATCTGCGGCACGCAGGGCGCCCGGAACGAGTTTACCTTGGGCCGGTTGGAGACCACTTCGCGGGACACGATGTGCACGTTTTCCAGATCGTAGCGCGTGAACATGGCGTTGGGCGCATTGAAATACATGGAGCCCGTATAGGGACCGGTCTGGAACACCAGGTCCGCTTCCGCCGCGGTGATAATACCGTCCTTGGTGCAGCCCATCTTGATGCGGGAATTGGTCCCCGACACCGGACCGGTTCCCCGGAACACTTCGTTCCGCGTCAGCGTCATCTTCACCGGCCGGCTGGCCTTCTTCGATAGCAGGATGGCGAGAGGCTCGGCATAGAAACCGGTCTTGCCGCCGAACCCGCCACCGAGTTCCGACTGCTGTACGTTGATCTTCGACGAATCCAGCTTGAGGATGGCGGTCAGACGGTCGCGGTAGACAAACGGCGCCTGGGTGCAGCACCACAGCTCGATCTGGCCGTCCTCGGAATAATCCGCGATGCAGCCCTGGGGTTCGATATAGCCCTGATGCATGGGCTTGCTGTCATAATCGTGCTCGACGATCACGTCGGCCGCCGCGAAACCCTTCGCGACATCGCCAAGCTGGGTGATCATTTTCTCGGTCACGTTGGTCTGCACATCCGGCGCGTCGGGATCACCCTTGGTCCGCATGTAATCATGCAGGATGGGGGCGTCCGGCTTGATGGCGTCGAGCGGATCGATCACATGCGGCAGAACCTCGTAATCGACCTTGATCAGCTTGAGCGCGCGTTTTGCTATCGCCTCGCTGGTCGCCGCCACCGCCGCCACGGGATGCCCGTCATACAGCGCCTTTTCGACCGCCATGACGTTACGTGTCATGTCGCCCGCGCCGGTGCCCTGAGGGATGGACGGGAAGTCGGCACTGGTGATGACGGATTTCACGCCGGGCAATGCTTCCGCCGCGGACGTGTCGATGGATTTGATATTCGCATGGGCGTGCGGGCTGCGCAGGATCTTGCCGAACAGCATGCCGGGCAGGAACGCGTCGGCGCCGAACTTCGCCCGTCCGGTCACCTTGTCCAACCCGTCCTGTTTGACCGGGTTGGTGCCGATGATATTCAGTTTTTGATTTGGGTTGAAACCGCTTTCTTCAAGAATAGTCGCCATGGTGTCAGCTTCCTCTCATTTCCGCGGCCGCAGCCTGTACTGAACGGATGATTTTGTCGTAACCGGTGCAGCGGCACAAATTGCCAGCCAAATAGTAGCGGATTTCAGTTTCCGTCGGGTCGGGATTCTTTTCAAGCAAGGCCTGCGCCGCGATCAGGACGCCCGGGGTGCAGATACCGCACTGCGACCCGTTGAGTTCGAGGAACTGGCGCTGCAGCGGATGCAGTTCCTCGCCATTGGCCATGCCTTCGATGGTGCTCACCGATTTGCCATCGGCTTCGACCGCCAGCACCAGGCAGGAACACACCAGCCGTCCATCCAGCCGGACACTGCACGCGCCGCAGTCACCGGTCGAACAGCCTTCCTTGGTCCCGGTCAGTCCCATGGTGTTGCGCAGCGCGTCAACCAGGGTCTGTCCCGGCTCGCACAGGAACTCGTACTCATCACCGTTTACGGTTGTTGTCACATGAGATTTTTTTGCCATCAGTTTGCCTTCGCCCTCTCGAGTGCTTTTTCCACAGCGCGCCGCGCCATGACGGCGGCTGTCTTGATCCGATATTCCTTGGTGCCACGCTTGTCGCTGATCGGATTGCAGGCAGCGCTTGCCGCCTCGCCCAGTTTGGTCAGCGCCGCGTCATCTATTTTGGTGCCGATCAGCGCGTCGGCACAGGCCTGTACCAGCAGCGGCGTCGGGGCAACCGCACCGAGTACGACCCGCGCCGCAATGCAGGTTCCGCTATTGTCCAGCGTCAAATGGGCGCCGACGCCGACGACGGCGATGTCCATCTCGGTACGAGGTGTCAGACGCATATAGCAATCACCGGAATGCGGCGCCTGTGTCGGCAGCAGGAACGAGACGATGAATTCGCCCTTGGCGAGCGATATCTTGCCGGGTCCGATGACGATGTCTTCGACCGGCACCTGACGCTGGCCCTTGGGGCCGATTATGGTGGCGATGGCGCCGGCGGCCATCATCGGCGGCGTGCTGTCAGCAGCCGGTGACCCATTGCACACATTGCCGGCAATTGTGGCGCGGCCCTTGACCTGCATGGAGCCGATCAGCACGACGCCTTCCATGATTCCGGGCCAGGCCTTGCAGAAATCCGCGTTCTCCAGCATTTCCATCGCGGGCACCGCAGCCCCGACGCGCCAGCCATCCGCTTCCTTCGCCATGGCCCGCATTTCCGGGATATTCTTGACGTCCACCAGCACGTCCGGCTCGATGGTTTCGATGTGCAGCTGAACCAGCACATCCGTGCCGCCCGCCAACACCTTGGGCGCGCTCGCACCGCTCAATAGGGCAACCGCCGCATCAAGCGTCGCCGGCGCTTCGTAACGCATGTCCTCCATAATTCCCCCTGTTGATACTTTATGGGTTAGTCCGAATGCCCATTATGGGCCATTCAGGGGGCGGAAGGAAAGACCCCCGGAAAATTTGGTTTGGGCGCGGATTTAAATCCGGAGCATCGACTTGGAGAACCACAGCATATGGTCTCACAATCCCCCGATCAGGGTTAAGGCGAAAGTCTCATCGCACTCTCGACACGGATGCCCCTGGCAAGGGATACTGAGTGTCCAGTGACGTGCCGGCATTGTTCGCCATAGGTCGCCCCGACCCACGCCGCTCCTTTCCGGTTTACCGCCGGCCTTTACCTATTTCGTTTCTACCGCACGAGGCTCGTTCCGCCCGATGGCCAGATTTGCCAATTTCGACGATGTCGCCAAGCTGTGCAAGCACTCGAACTTTGCCTGGTACATGGGCGGCGAGACAATCGCGCTGCTGGGGATATGGGCGCAGAAGATCGCGATCGGCTGGCTGACCTGGGAACTGACCAAATCGAATTTCTGGCTGGGCGCGATCGCCTTCGCCGATCTGTTCCCCACCGTGGTGATCACCCCGGTCGCCGGCGTTATCGCCGATCGGGTAAACCGGCTGAACATGTCGCGCCTGTGCCAGGCATTGGCCGGCCTCCACGCCTTCGTCATGGCGGCGCTTATATTCTTCGATCTGATCGATATCTGGACGCTGTTTGCGCTGACCGTGATACTCGGCATTGTGCTCGCGTTTGCCACGGCGGCACGTCTTGCCATGGTGCCCAACCTTATCGAGGCGGAATACGTGCCGACCGCCATCAGCATGAATTCTTCGATCTACAACATTGCGCGAGTGATCGGGCCAGCGATCGCCGCGGCCCTGATCAGCGTGATCGGCATCGGCGCCACCTTCCTGTACACCGGTCTCAGCTACGGGGTGTTCGTGATCTGCATGATGCGCATTCGCCTGTTGCGAACCGAATCCTCCGGCCACCGCGGCAAAATGTTCGCCGAGACCTTTGACGGCATGCGCTACGCGGCGCGCCACCCTGCTATCGGGCCGGCGCTGATCCTGTTGATTGCTGCCGCCATCGGGATCAAGCCGTTCCTCGAACTGCTGCCCGGTCTCGCCGACGGGGTGTTCGGCGCCGGGGTAAAAGGATTTGCGACCTTCTCCGCTGTTGCCGGCGCCGGGGCGATCCTCGCCGGGGTGTGGATGGCGGCACGCGGCACGTCCAAGGGCATCACGCGCATCGCCTACGGCTCCATGGTACTGGGGACCACCGGCATGTTCATCGTCTGCGCGACGCAGATATTCTGGGTGGGTTTGCTCGGTACCTTCATTGTCGGCGCGGCGATAACGCTGGCCGGCACCAGCACTCAGATCCTGATGCAGATGTCGGTCGAAGGCGCAGTGCGTGGGCGGGTGATGAGCCTCTACGGCATGATCCATCGCGGCGTGCCCGCGCTGGGCGCGGTGATCATCGGCGTCGCCGCCGAGCAGATCGGGCTTCAGACGGCCATGATCGGCGGCGGCGTGCTGACCGGTATCGTGTTCGTGCTGATGCTGCGGCGTTATAAGGGTATGGTGGCGGCGGTCGAACAGCGCGACGGCCAGGCCTGATATCGCGTTTGCCCGCCTGCGGCGTGCTTCAGACACAAAAACTAAATTCTAGAGAATTGGCGAAGGGGCGTAGGAGTTCGACCCTACGCGCCCTATCCCGCCGCCTGGATAACAGCCTCGCCAACCTGGTCCACGACGGTCTGTGACGCCGCTTCCGCCGCAGCGATCCGTCCGACCAGGCGTCCCGACGTGAAGGCCCAGCCGATATGGTGGCCATGGCCTTTGAGCATCAGCCCGCCCTGTCCGGCCGAGCCAGCGGCATAGAGGCCGGGGATCGGTTTGTCGTTCTCGCCCAGCACCTGCAGCCCGTCGCTGACGGCAAGCCCGCCATCGGTCAACACCACGTAGGACTTGGCCGGGCCCAGCGCATAGAAGGGTGGTTTTGAAAGGGATGCCGCAGCCTCGCTATTGTGGGCGGTCACGCTGGCCGAAAGTGTCTTGGCATCGATCGCGAGCGCCTCGGCCAGCTCCATGAGGCTGCCACCTTTGTGAAAGATGTCGGGCCTGGTACGGCGGAAATCGTTGAAATAGGCGTAGGACACGCCGGGAGCGGTGGAAATGAAGTTGGGCCAGGCGGAGAAAATATCGGCCAGCGCCTGATCCACGATGACATAGCCGATCTTGTCGGGGTGATCGGCGATGGAGAGGCCCAGCGATGGCGGCGCGCCGGTGATGCGTAGCCCTTCCTTGTTGATCAGCAGCGCGCCCTTGGCGAACAGGTCCAGTTCCGGCGCCATGGACGTGGTGGTAAAGCCGAGCACGAACGGACGCAAAAGGCGGTCGGGAAAATATTTCAGCGCAAAGCGCATCAGTTTGGCCATCAGCCGCGTCGGCGGCAGTTTCCGGTCCAGCGACTCGGCGGGCGGCGGGACGAACCGCAAGGTGGGCCCTGACAGCACATCGCCATTCAGCACATGGGCGCCGAGCGGGAACGCCATCACATGGCCGTCGCCCGTCGCCGTGGGGTTCATGGCGTCGACCTTGGCCACCGCTGGCGAGATGAAGCGCGCCTTGAGTTCCGGGTTGGCCGCGTAGTCGCCGCTGGCCAGCACCACCGCGCGGGCCCTTATATTGTGTTCCGCCCCATCGCCGATATCGCATATCACACCGGTGACCCGATCGCCATCCAGCAGGAAGCGCGTCGCCCGCGTGCCGACCCGAACATCGACGCCGATTTTGTGCGCCTGCTGGCCGAGTTGACGGATATAGGCCTTGGAGTTGGGCAGCACATTGTGCATGCGCGGCTTGGTGTGGGGCGGCTCGGGCATGGGACCTAAAAACTCGACCCCCAGCCCCTCCAGCCACCGCAAGGTTTCGTTCGCGTTATCGACGAACAGGCGGCGCAACGCCGGGTTGTCCCGATCCGCCAGAGGACCAGAGAATTTGGGCATGTCGGCAAAATGTTCGTCGGGACTGTCTTCGATTCCCTCGGCGAGTTGCTGCGTGGTCTGGGTCGCCGTGAAGGAGCCGATGGACCAGGCGGTCGTGCCGCCGAGCTCCGGGTTTTTTTCCAGCAGGATCACATGGGCGCCGTTATCCGCCGCCTCGATCGCCGCGGCCAGGCCGGACCCGCCGCCGCCGATGACCAGGACGTCGCAGTTGAAATCCGCGGTTCTCTTCTCTCTATCCTGCTTGATTTCCTTGATTGACTTAATCGACGTCATAAAACCCTCCTGTGATCACGTCATGATAGAACCGCGCGACGACGGGCGCCATACCCGTTGGTGGATCTTTTGCCGCTGCCAGATATGAGCCCTCCCGTGGGCGCGTAGGGAGTCGGCCAATATGCCGCTTTCCCTGCTGAGCCCATAATTTGCCGGAAAATCATTGGCTTATTGGGGTAATTGGCGCCCCCGGCCTTAATAGTCTGTTTGCCAAATGGCGGTACCGTCCATGCGCCATATACTTGG
>JAQBTY010000243.1 GCA_027624735.1 Pseudomonadota bacterium
TTGCCCATACCCACAGATTCGCATCAAATCCGCCTTATGGGAATCATTCGTTTCGGGCGGAACACTAGAATACTATCGGATCAGAACGCTGGAGGCTCTATTCCGCTTTGGATCAATTGATCGACCAGCGCATCACGCAATCGCTGCAATCCAGCCTCATCACCTGCCTCGCAGCGCGCGACCAGAACGTCCTGCGTATTGGAGGCCCGAAGCAGCCACCAGCCATCATCGGTAGAGACACGCAAGCCGTCGACGTCATTTATGATAGCACCACTGGCCACCATACGTTTTTTAACTTCATCAACCACGTCGAACTTTCTTGTATCGCTGCACGGGAACCGAAGCTCGGGCGTGTTGACGGGCTGTGGCAAACCATCGCGCAATTCCGCCAGGCTTTTAGGCTGGGACGACAGGTAGCTAAGTAGCCTGACGGCAGCATACAGACCGTCGTCAAACCCGTAATACCGGTCGGCGAAGAAAATATGGCCGCTCATTTCCCCGGCCAGCGGCGCCCCGGTTTCCGCCATTTTGGCTTTGACCAGTGAATGACCTGTTTTCCACATCAACGGTTTACCGCCCATGCGGGCGACCTCGTCAAACAGGGCCTGACTGGCCTTGACGTCGGCAATGATTGTCGCGCCCGGCAGCGATTTCAGGACGTCTTCGGCCAACAGGATCATCAGCTGATCGCCCCACAAAATCCGCCCCTTGCCGTCGATAGCGCCGATCCGGTCACCGTCACCATCGAAGGCGACGCCAAGATCGCAGCCTTCCCGCGCCACCGCTTCCTGCAACTGTACGAGACATTCCGGCAGGGTCGGGTCCGGATGATGCGAAGGAAAGGTGCCGTCAATTACTTCGTTCAGAAGAAAGTGGGTTCCGGGTAGTTTCGCGACGACATCCGCCATGGCTTTTCCAGCCGAGCCGTTACCGGCATCCCAGGCAACGCGTAGGGGTCGCTTTCCGCGGTAATCCTGAACAAGTCTTTCGACATATTGATCATGCGCCGGCCAGTCTTCCACGGTCCCGCTGCCGCTGGCATAGGCTCCCCGGGCGGCTATCTGGCCCAGACGGTAGATATCGTCGCCGTAAAACGGCGCCTTACCCATCATCATTTTAAAGCCGTTATATTCCGGCGGGTTGTGAGAGCCGGAAATCATGATTCCAGCGTCGGCGGGAAAGACGTTCACCGCATAATACAGCATAGGTGTCGGGCCAAGACCGATACGGACCGCTTTTAGCCCGCATTGAACGAGACCGTCAACGACTGCCTCCTCAAGCTCGGGGGAGCTCAAGCGACCGTCATACCCGACACAGACTGTCTTTCCGCCCTTTTCGGCAACAGCGGTACCAAACGCCCGTCCTATGGCGCGCGCATCCTCGTTCGACAGAGTTTCGCCAATAACGCCCCGAATATCGTATTCCCTGAGTATTGTCGGTTCGATACGATGCCCGCTCATTTCCATATTCATAACCTATGCTCCTGAACCCACTGGGCTTCTGCCGACGCTATGGTAGACAAATCCCGCCTGTTCCATCTCTCGTGGATTGTAAATATTGCGTAAGTCCACCAGAACAGGATGCGTCAACAAGGTTTTGACACGGTTAAGATCGAGCGCGCGAAAGGCATTCCACTCGGTTACGATAACCAGCGCATCCGCACCTTCCATGGTCTCATACGTTCCGGCACAGAACTTGACGTCTTCAAGAAGCGTCGCGGCTTCACGCATTCCCTGGGGGTCGTAAGCCTGAATGGAGGCGCCAGCCTTCTGCAAGGCTTCAATGATGGCGAGGCTGGGGCTGTCGCGCATATCGTCTGTATTCGGTTTAAAGGTCAGGCCAAGAATAGCGATGGTCTTGCCGGCAACCGCCCCACCGCACGCTTCCACGACCTTTGTGGCCATCGCCGTCTTCCGCGCGTCGTTTATCGCGACCACGGTCTCGACAATACGAATCGGCGATCCGGCATCGCGGGCGGTCTTTACCAAGGCAATCGTGTCCTTGGGAAAACAGGAGCCGCCATAGCCGGGCCCGGCATGAAGAAACTTGCTCCCTATGCGGCCGTCCAGTCCGATCCCACGGGCTACATCCTGGATATCCGCGCCAACTTTTTCACAAAGCGACGCAAATTCATTGATAAAGGTGATCTTTGTCGCCAGGAAACTGTTCGCGGCGTACTTAATCAACTCCGCCGTTTCAAGCTCCGTATTAATGATCGGCGTCTCAAGCAAAAAAAGCGGCCTGTACAATTCGCTCAGCAAATTCCTGGCACGTTGGGTTTCAGTCCCGATGACCACACGATCCGGGCGCATGAAATCACCGATGGCAGAGCCTTCCCGTAAAAATTCAGGATTGGACGCCACGTCGAACGCAGCGTCGGGACGAGTCTCCTGGATAACCCGTTTTACCTCTCTGCCGGTGCCGACCGGCACCGTCGATTTGGTGACGATCACGGTGTAGCCATCTAGCGCCTCGGCGATTTCCTTTGCAGCGGCATAGACATAAGTCAGATCGGCATGACCGTCGCCTCGGCGGCTCGGCGTGCCCACCGCGATAAAGACCGCGTCGGCGCCACTGACCGTTTCGGCCAAATCGGTCGTGAACCGTAATCGGCCGACACCCACATTCGATGCGATGAGATGTTCCAGGCCGGGCTCGAAGATAGGACATTTGCCTGCATTCAGGCTGTCGATACGGCCGGCATCCTTATCGACACAAACGACGTCGACACCAAATTCAGAAAAACAGGCGCCGGAAACCAGCCCGACATAACCAGCGCCAATCATGCCGATTTTCATCGGTTAATCCCCCCGTGGGTCATGCACCCAAACCCGAAACATGCGTCAAGACTTACGCATATTTCTTAAGCAAGGGAAGTATCTGATCGCGTAAATCGTCGCGATCAAGTGCAAAAGCCAAATTGGCTTCAAGGAAGCCGGCCTTATCGCCGCAGTCAAACCGTTCCCCTTCAAATCGCAGACCATGAAACGGAGAGGCCCCAATCATTTTCGCCATCGCATCGGTCAGTTGAATTTCACCGCCGGCACCGCGTTCATGATTGCTCAGATGACCGAAAATCTCCGGCTGCAGGATATAGCGGCCGATCACGGAGAGCGTAGACGGCGCATCCGCCGGTGCGGGCTTTTCCACCAGGCCACGCACCTCGACCAGGCTACCGGTGGTCGCACCGATATCCAGGATTCCATAGCGATTGGTATGTTCGCGAGGAACATCCATGACGGCAACGACATTGCCGCCGGTTTGGGCGTGAACATCCACCATCTGTTTCAGGCAGGGAGTCTTCGCCCTAACCAGATCATCAGCCAGCAGAACGGCGAAGGGTTCGTTGCCAACCAGGTCACGCGCGCACCAGACCGCGTGCCCGAGCCCCAACGGTTCCTGCTGCCGGGTAAAAACAATCTGACCTGGCGCGAACATGGGGCCGCCGATACGAACCGCCTCGTCCGATTTTCCTCGTTCATTCAGAAGGTTCTGGAGTTCTATATTGTGATCGAAATGTTCTTCGATCGCGGTTTTGCCCCTGCTGGTGACGAAGATAAACTCTTCTATTCCCGCAGCCTGGGCTTCTTCAACGGCATATTGAATCAGCGGTTTATCAACCACGGGCAGCATTTCTTTCGGCACGGCCTTGGTTGCCGGTAAAAACCGGGTCCCCATGCCGCCGACGGGAAATACCGCTTTGCGCACCTGTCCTGACATTACCAACCTCTTCCTGGCCTCAATTTTGCCGCCGCCACCCCTCAATGAGAACAGCGCACGAACACTAAGGGCCAGGAATTAAGAAAGATCGCAAAAAATAGCCTTTTGCGCCGGTATTACTCTCCCAGCAACAATTCCTTAGCTTGGTTTATCTTGGATGCAAGGTAATTGGAACCACCTTGATCCGGATGGTTCTTTTTCATCAAATTGTGATGCGCTTTCTTTATGGCCTCGCTCGTGGCGCCCGGTTGCAACCCCAGGATTTCGTATGCTTCGTCGCGGGACATGCTGGAGGTGTTCCATGGTGAAGAATGGCGGCCACGCTTATTTTCTTCGGCGCCCGCACTGCTGCTTTGTCCCTCCCCCGCCCGCCAGGATCCGCCATAGGTCCGATCCAGGTAGGCTTCCAGCACGGTGGCGGACTGTTCGTCTTCAACACGGCATTCGCGTAATAATTCGGACAGATCGGAGGGCTGGAGCTCGCTTAGCCGGCGGCCGCGAAACTGGCCATCCAGCACCATGCCATCCAGTATGCCGCTGTCATGATCAAGGTTCATGCGGAGAAATCGCGTCTCGACACCGGTCGTGTGCCCCGGGCTGGGACCACCCAGATTGCGCATATATTGCAGAATTGCTCGCCAACGCATAAGCAGCGGTAGACCCAGAAAGGTAAGGGCGTACAGAAGCGATCCAGTGCGCGCCAGAAAAAACATCCCGCCAAGACCGACAATGATCAGGATAATCCAAAGAATAATTTTACCGGCCCGTTTGGGATCGAGGCCATATAATCCGCGGCCGATCAATATCAGGCCAACGACTACGGCTATCCCGAGCATCAGCCAGGGCATGGTCTATCCTCGCTCCACTACTGCTATTTCAATTGCGATGTGATCTGCGCCACCGCCGCACCGCCGCTATCGCCCATATTCTCAAGCGCTCTGAGCCCACCGGCGGCAAACACCGCCACGGCCGCCAGAAGTTCGCGTAGCTGGTCGGCCGATGATGCATCGAACGGGCAATAGGCGCCATTGGTCAGACGGGCGAACTGACGGAAGGCCTGCATGGCCGCGAGATCATTTCCTTCATGAAACAAAAACATCGGCACACCAAGCACGCCCAGTTCACCCGCCATATGGCACAATTCATCGACATCCTCTTCGATGCAATCGCCAACGAAGACCAGCGCATTTACCTTGCGCTTCCCGGTTTCCCGCATGGTGTGTTTAAAGATCTTGCCGATCTGGGTTCGGCCGCCCAGGCACCGCACGGCCGTCATGCTGCGAACGAGCGCGTCGGATGAATCGACCCACCGGCTCGATTTGCATTCGCCAAATCCGCGAAAATATACAAGTTGAACTTCCAGCCCGCCGAGCCCATCCGTGGCTTTGAACATTTCGCCCTGGAGATGGCAGGCGCGATCCCAGGTGCGCTCCCGGCTGGCGGTAGCATCCATGGCAAATAACAGGCGGCCCCGACCTTCCGCTGACCGGACGGCCGGCATCATCGCCAGTTTCTCCAGGAAGTCTGCGACATCCTTGGAGTCGGCTTTGCTGGGAAGCTTGTTCTTACCGTTCGTCATGGCTCATTACTTGCTGTCCCTATAAGATAGGGTCTTGAGCCTTGCTGATCCAGAACATTACGGCCGCATTTATTGTCGAGACGCAAAAATGGCTCCCGTTGCCGACAATACCACCGAATAATCGGCTATTTATGAATCTTGCCGCCTTTTCTGAAGGCATGGAAAACAAAGGCAAAGGTTAGATCATGCGCTTCATCCACCAGGCCCGCGGGCGTACGGCGCTGCACCACCACGTTGCCGATATCGCGGCCTGCGGCGATATCGCTGGTGTCGAGAACGGAATTTTGCCCCGGAACCCAGGTGATGACGAGATCGCCCGCCTCGATGCGCTTTTTCCGTTTGATCAATGCCAGCGACCAGGCGTCGTTGCCTACCGCGAGGACATAGGCCATGGGATTGATCCCCTTCGGCATTTCTCCGTCATAGAGGAAGGGTCTCGGCGACGTGTCATATCCCACATACGGATTCGTTCCGTAGGCGCGGCGCCTATCCCCTGACGGAACCAGGACCTTGCCGCCTGGCGCGCGCTTTGCAAACCGCTCAAATGCCTCGACCCGGGCCGGCAGCATCTTGAGCCGGGTCCCCGTCATCTGCCCGACGATGCCTTCGCCCAGAAACTGTTGCCACCAACTTTCGGTCTGCCGGTCATACATGACCATATCCGATTTCCGCAAATTACCCGACACGCCGAAATCCAGAACGCGACCGGCAACCCGCCTGTCAAACACAATCGCGGAATTGCAGAGCGGACAATAGGTCACGGTCACCGGAATGCCGCCAACCAAATCGTTGACGATTTCATGCCAAATCAGGATTTGCAGCGGATAGGCGCGCGCATCGCCATTCAGGGTCAGGCTGATGACCGGTTCCCTGGCGCCGTAATATTTGTCCTCGACAATCTGCTTGAGCGGCAGGAAACGAGGGTGATCGATCGCCGGAATGCCGTCCTTGTCCGGCCCTCCCGATCGGATCTCGTTTAGATCAACCGATTTTTGGGTAAAGTCGGTTTTTGGCCACTGCCTCTGCCAGATCGAAGGGCTGGCGGCGGACACGGCGAAAGCAAGGACGACGGTGCAGCAGGCCACTACCACCGTCAGATTGGGTGTACGGCCAAGGCGGAGAATCATCCGATAAAAATCCATGCAACTATATTCCCGGCTCAACGCGCCCTACACCAGAACTTTTTGTTCACATTCGGGTGAGCCGGAAATGATGAGGGCGTCCGCCATAATCCCTTGAGGCGGTTTGGGCGACGGGCGGGTCGGGGATAGAGCTCTCCGCTATCGGGGGCGGTGGGGAGGGCAAAAAACGTTTTTTTCGCAAAACAACCCCATGCACAGTAGAAACATAGTGGAAAAAAGAGAAAATCGGGACATAAAATATCAATAATAGTGGCTTATCCCGTTAACTCAGGCTCGTCTATATGTGGTAACTGCGGTTGAACGTCCTTTTGGGGG
>JAQBTY010000244.1 GCA_027624735.1 Pseudomonadota bacterium
GCCGACCATGACGGGTGGGGGAGTGAAATTAAACCGGACAGTAGTGGCCTGCGCCGACCATGACGAGAAACGGGTGTAAAATTGTATTGGACACCTGCGGTATTAATTACGCCATGAAGGACGGGTCCAGCCGGATCTGACGGCGGAAGGCGGCCTGAAACTCCGTGTCGCCGATGGGCTGGTTGCCGGCGCGCTCGGCCATCTGGCTGGCGGTGAATTCCAGCACGTCCTGCGACAGGGGCACCGGCGTGGCGCTGGTCGACAACAGCCGCTCCTGGGTTTCGCAGGCGTGCACCAGGCGCCCCATATAGGCCACCGCCTCGGCGATGGTGCGGCCCACGGTCAGCAGGCCGTGGTTACGCATGATCATGGTGTACTTGTCGCCCAGATCGGACAGGATACGGGGCGCCTCATCGGCTTCCTGCGCGATGCCTTCGAAATCGTGATAGGTGACCTGGCCATAAACGGCGCAGGAGGCCTGGTCAAAATACATCAGCCCTTCCTTCATGGCGGACACGACGATGCCGGCCATCGGATGAAGGTGCAGCGAGCAGGCCATCTGCGGCATCTCGCGCTGTATGGCGCTGTGAAAATTGAGGCCAGCCGGTCGCGGCTTGCGGTCGGTGTCGCTCAGCACCTTGCCGTCATGGTCGAGCTTGAGAAGATTCGACGCGGTGATTTCATCCCACGAAAAATCAGACGCGTTCATCAGGAAATGTTCCGGCTCGTCCGGTATGCGCGCCGTCATGTGATTGGCGGTCGATCCGTTCCAGCCGCGGCCATAACAGATGCGGAACGCGGCGGCGAGCTGGACCCGCGTATCCCATTCCGCTTCGCTTACCTTGCCGCGCAGGGACTCGTCTTCTCTTAACAGGGTGACTGCCTCAACCATTCCGTTTTCTCCTTCAGCGCCAATTCATTTTGATGAACGCCCATAGTACCCCTAAATTCCAGGGAAGAAACGGGGATTAATCCGAGCTGCGGCTTGCTTCCTTTCGGCGGAGCGTTTTAATAGTCAGGGTTTCTTCACAAGGCGGACTTCATGATCAGGCGCCCCAATTTCGTATTTATCATCACCGACCAGCATCGGGCCGATCATCTGGGATGCTACGGCAATCCGGTATTGCGCACGCCCCATATCGATAGTCTGGCCGCGCGCGGCACAAGGTTCGACCGGTTTTATGTCGCCAATCCGGTCTGCATGCCCAACCGCGCGTCCCTGATGACGGGCCGGATGCCGTCGCTCCATGGCGTGCGGCACAACGGTATTCCGCTGAGCTGCGATCATGTCACCTTTGTCGAGCTGCTCGCCGCCGCCGGCTACCGGACCGGGCTGGTGGGCAAATCCCATCTGCAGAATTTCACCGGCCATGGCCCGGTCGTAGGGTTCGAAACGGCGCCGGGGAAAATCGCACCGCCCGAGGCGCTCCGCGAAGCCAACCGCCGGCCGCTCAAGGGGCCTGACTATGACATGGAGAAGGAGCCCCTCTGGTCCGACCCGTCGCACAATGTCCGCCTGCCGTTCTATGGCTTTCAGGAGGCACGAATCTGTACGAACCATGGCGACATGGCGGGAGCCGACTACCGGCGGTGGCTCGAGCAAAAACAACCCGGCGCATCATCCCTGATTGGTAAGGAAAACGCCATACCCGATCAGCGGCGTAGCGCGCCTCAGGCGTGGCGCACAGCGGTGCCGGAGGATTTATATCCAACGACTTATGTCAAAGAGCTAAGCTGTGACTTTATCGAGGATCATGCCTCTGACGGCACCGATAGCCCGTTCTTTCTCCAGGTATCTTTTCCCGATCCGCACCACCCGTTCACGCCGCCCGGCAAGTACTGGGATATGTATGATCCGGACCGGATTGATCTGCCATCATCGTTCGACAAGGGAGATATTGCGCCGCTGCTGTGGATGCGCGATCAACTGGCGCGCGGCGTAGCCGACCGGGCCGGACCGACCGCGCCGTTCGCGGTGACCGCCGAGGAAGCAAGAAACATCATCGCGCTGACCTACGGTATGATCGCCATGGTCGATGATGCCGTGGGGGAGATCCTCGCGACACTCGAGCGCCTCGCGCTCACCGACAACACCATCGTCATCTTCACCGCCGATCACGGTGATTTCATGGGCGATCACGGCATCATGCTTAAATATCTGCTGCATTATCAGGGGCTGATCCGGGTGCCCTGTATCGTCGCCGATCCCGCCGCGCGGGATGCGAGCACGGTGCGCACCGATCTCGCCGGGACCATCGATATCGCGCCGACTATACTGGGCCGCGCCGGCATCCAGCCCTTCAATGGCGTGCAGGGGCGCGATCTGCTGGACCCCAATGCCGCCGCACCCGATGGATTGATCATCGAAGAAGACAGCGTGTTCCGTCTGTTCGAAACCGACGTGCCGGATCGGGTGCGGACGCTGGTGACGGACCGCTGGCGCTTGAGCTTCCACCAGGCGGGCGGCTGGTGGGAACTTTACGATCTCGAGTCCGACCCCGATGAGGTCGAAAATCTGTGGGACACCCCCAACCGCCCCGCTGTTACCGACGAGTTGGTCAGGCACATGCTGTCGCGGCTGGTCGCCCTCAACGACACCAGCCCGCTGCCGACAGGCCGGGCGTGATCGTCGCGATGTACCCGCCGGCAACGGGCCGGTCTCAGACCGCCTCGTGCCCGGTGACCACATTTAAACGGAAAAAGCACTGGTAAACGGAAAAAGCACTGGGTGACTGCAGCCCTGTGCTGATGGGTTTGATCAAGTCGGGCCCACGTCATACGATGCGCCGACGCATTTTAGTAGGGATAAATCCATGTTGATGAGCGGCCAAGAGTATCTGGACAGTCTGCGTGACGGGCGCAGGGTTTATGTCGGCAAAGAGCTGGTGGAAGACGTCACCAGCCATCCCGCGTTCCGCAATGCCGCGCATTCCTTCGCCATGATTTATGACCGCAAGCGCGCGCCGGAAAACCGTGACGTGATGATTTTTGAAGAGGATGGCGAGGAATTTTCAACCTATTACCTGTTGCCGCGGTCGCGTGAGGATCTGCTGCGCCGGCATGAGACCCACCGCCGGATCGCTTCCTGGACCTACGGTCTGCTCGGCCGGTCGCCGGATAATTTCCCCGCCTATGTGTGCGGTCTCGTCATGCGCCCCGATCTGTTCGAGGGAATCCGCAAGGGGTTTGGCGACAATATGGTCAATTTCTACAAGCATCTGCGGTCAAACGATCTGTTCGCCTGCCATGCCGTGACCAATCCGCAGGGCGCGCGGCGGCCGGGCGCGGTGGAGCCGTCGCCGGAGGATTCACCGACATTGCGGGTCACCGCCGAGGATTCCGAGGGCGTTACGCTAAACGGTTTAAAGATGATCGGGACCGCGGCGGTGTTTTGTCACGAAGTCTGGATCGGCAATTTACAGCCCATGGGACCCGGGCAGGAGATGGAAACCATCACCTGTTCGGTTCCCCTGAACGCGCCGGGGGTATCCCTATGGCCGCGCAAACCGTTCGAGAAATACGCGGTCAGCGAGTTCGACAATCCCCTGACCTGGCGGTTCGATGAATCCGACAGCGCGGTTCTTTTCGAAGACGTAAAAGTGCCGTGGGAGAAAATTGTCTGCCACGACGATCTCGCGATGTCGCGCAACATGTATCTGATAAGCCCCGGCCACGTGCTCGCCAATCACCAGGCGAATATTCGATTCCTCGAGAAACTGAAACTCATCGTCGGGCTCGCCGGCGCGGTCGTCGATGCCAACAATGTCGGCCATATCCCCGCCGTTCAGGGAACGCTCGGTCAGCTTGCCGCCCTGCAGGCCTCCCTTGAAGGCATGATCATGGGCCAGATCCAGGCTTGCGAAGAACAGGCGCCGGGCTTTCAGACGGTGAACCGGCGCTATATGTACGCGGCACTTCATTGGTGCAGCACCAACCATGCGCAGATCTGCGATATTGTTCGCGAATTGATGGGCGGCGGCTTTTTTCAGATGCCGGCTGATTCGTCCATATTCGAAGACCCCAAGATGGCCGCGACCTTTGAAAAATACTGGTCGGTCCAGGGACAGACAGGCAAGGAGCGGATGAAGCTGTTTCGCCTTGGGTGGGATCTGCTGGGGTCCGAATTCGCCGGGCGGCATATGCAATATGAAAAATTCTACGCCGGCCCCGGCCACGTGATGAATCTCTACAGCTATTTCAATTGCCCGTGGGACGAGCTGAAGGGGTTGGTCACGGAGATCATGTCGGGTTACGACGCACCGTGATTTCCAGGACCCGGCACTAAACGGTAGTTGGTTTACCGACAGTCGAAAATTGCGACGTAACGTTGTTTCGCAATAAATGTTTCGCAATAAATTATGATGTCTCTGAAGGCTAGAAAGAAAAGGTCGGGCGACAAACGTCGACGCGAGCCCGTTCCGTTACGGCCGCCTCGGATGCAGCGCCCTAATCTGATTACGCCTATAAATCAGCGAAATTTTTGTCGCCGATGACGACGAAAACGCCATCCTTGTCGGTGAATTCGTAGCGGCTGATTGGGCAGGAGTTCCTGATCATATCAGCCCGGATACGGCTTTCGTCCGAACTTTTGTTGGTGTTCTCAAGCAGCCATAAAGGGGCCTGTCCAGGCGAGAAGTGGCTGAAGAACTCCTCTATCTCGCTTTGCACGATTGC
Organism: Pseudomonadota bacterium; assembly: GCA_027624735.1. Lineage (GTDB taxonomy): Bacteria > Pseudomonadota > Alphaproteobacteria > MPNO01 > UBA2964 > JAQBTY01. Next base: position 4,675 of record JAQBTY010000244.1, read on the forward strand.
CGCATCCTCGACTTTGAAGCCGATGTGATCGGGGCCTCTCCCCGTCACGCTGATGCCGCCATAATCCTGGATGCTCCAGGGGAGAAGCATTAACGTAAGCCGTCCGTCGGTCAAATAGTGGTTGGGGTCGCCGGCTGTCCCCTTTGTGTGGATAAAGCCGAATATTTCCTCGTAAAACGCGGCGCATTCTTCGAGCTTGCGGGTGCGGATCGCATAGTGATGAAAATAACGATCCTCGGGATTACCCTTGGACCACCGCGCGAAATTGACCGTCCGGGAACGCTCCTTCGGGACATTGCCGCCGGCCGCGTCTTTTTCCGACAAGGCGAAGATGCTGCCCGCCGGATCGTGTGACAGATAGCCGGGATAGGGACAGTTCGGCGGCCGTTTGACCCAGCCGATGGACGGGTACGAAGAGCGAATCCGGTCGAATAGAACGTCCAAATCGTCGACTTCGATTCCAAAATGATCGAGGCCGATGCGATGTCCCGGCAGGCGATGGTGCAGGTTGAAGATAATATTGCCGTCGGTCAGAACTTCACCGTAATTGGCGGGTTTCGGCGTTTGATCGAACGTCAGTCCGAATAGGGTTTCGTACATGGTCCCGATGGCCATGGGATTGGTCGACATGGAGGCGATGTGATTTATTCTCGCTGGCACGATTTTCTCTCTATCTTAGTTCCGCGCTCAATCGCCGGTGACGAAACAGGCGCCGTTGCTGTCGCAGTACTGATACTTGCTTTCGGGCGCCGCCTTACGCAGCATCTCCGCCCGGCGGCGATCTTCCTCCCGGCTATTCAGCAGCCAGCACGGCGCCGCCGACGGCGGGAAGCGGCCGTTGTAATCGAGGATTTCACGGTGCACGAGATCGGCGTGCTCGACCTTGAATCCTATATGATCCAGCATTGCGCGGTTGACGTCGAGCCCATCATAATCGCTGATTTTCCACGGAATAAGCTTTAAGGTGACGCGACCGTCGGTCAGGCTAAAGGTCCCGTCGCCTTCCTGACGATTGAGCGGCGTAAGCTTGAAGACGTCGTGATAAAATTCCGCGCACAGTTCGGGATTTGGCGTGCGTAACGCAAGATACTCGACATGCCGTGGCTGCTCCCGGTCTCCTTCCAGATACAGCCCGTTTGTTTTAACTTCGCTGATCTCCTTCTTCATATTTTTTTGATTGATGTCGACCACCTGACCATCCGGATCATGGATGCCGACCTGCGCGTAGGGTCGGGCGCCTGACCGTTTCACCCATTCGACAGTCGGATATTTCTTCTTGGCCATGGCGAAAGATTCTTCTATCTCCTCTACTTCGATACCGAAATGGTCGAGACCGATCGGCCCGGGGCGTCCCGGCATGACCGTGTTGAAGTTGAGGCCGACATAGCCTTCCCGCGCTGTTGCCGTGCAGCCGTTGCGCGACGCCCGGTTTTCGAAACTCATATCGAAGATGGTGGCGTAGAACTTCCCCACCATCTGGGCATCCAGCGTGATGCTGGCAATATGGTTGAGCTTCGGCATGGATCAACTCCCCATAGTGGGTTTCAGGCCCCTGTTTAGGTCAGGGGCCTGCCCCTTTCCATCAGCCCTTGATCCCCAGGGCCACCTGGGCGCGTTTGACAATCTGGGGCGGGGTCGAGAGGATTTTGTCCACCACCGGCTGGATCTCCGCACCCGGTGTCGGATCAATCTCGATGTTGCGTTTTTTGGCGTCCGCGCGGAATGCCGGATCCGCCATCGCCTTGTCGAACGCCGTCCGCAGGCCTTCGATCAAATATTTAGGCATGCCGGGGGGCGCGATCAGCGACCGGCCGAACGGCCCGCCGCCGGAAATGAATTCGAGCAAGGTACGGTCTTCTTCATTTTTCGCGAAATCCATCATCAGGGGTACGTCTGGAAGGTCGGAGGCCTTCTTCAGCCCAACCTGGACAATCGGGACGATCTTGCCGCTCGTGATCCATTGCATGGAGCGGGATTTCCAGCTCACCCACGAACTCATGCTGGCCTGGACCTCGCCCTTTTCCATGGCGATGCCGATCGGTCCGGTGCCTTTATAGCCCAGCACCTGTTTT
>JAQBTY010000245.1 GCA_027624735.1 Pseudomonadota bacterium
AGAATCTCAACAGGTTAATCCATGCTCACCAACCATTAAACGCCGCACCGTGAATAATTCGGGCTAGTAAGCTGATCCCAAATGAGCGACCGAATAATGTCTACTTTAGGGGCGTCAATGCGCTTGTACTGAAATCGGAAGATTGGAGTGGCAAGGATAAGCTCTTTGACGCAGCTCTTGCGCGTGCGGAATCCCTTTGGGCGATTACTAAAACACCTGTTACCGGCGGTATTTGGGCGTGGAAGCGCGCTCAACAAATGTTTACGCAAAAATTTGGAAATCCGTATCTAGGTATCCCTGAACAGTTCCGTCTAGCAAGACCGATTGAACGTTCAATACAAAGCCCGGTACGGAGTAGAGATGCCCTATCGGAAGCTGTAGTTTTGAAACGCGATGATGTTGGCTCGATAGAAATAGCAAATGGGAAAGAACGAGCATTTGTACGTTTATATCGGTGGAAAAAACGGAGCTCGGTCTCAATATTTCGAGCGATTTGGAAACGTGATGGCCGGCAATTAGTACCTAACCCAAATCATCCCAGTTCGTTCTTGTACGATCCGTCTACCAAAGAAATTTACTGGATTAAATCTGTCAGGCTTGGGGGGCAATCAATGATTTATTAGAGATTGTCTCCCCTGTTCGCATTGTCCGCAAGCGGCCAACCCGATATAAAGACGCGCAAGACGCGCAAGACGCGCGGGGGGCGCGGTGACTTCTTGGGGGGAACGGTAACATGGCGGTAGGCGGGGCATTTCCGGCGAAGGAACTGATTGCGGAATTGACGGCGAAGATGCTGCTGGAGGTGGAGGCGATCCACTTCAATGCGGACAAGCCGTTCATCTTCACGTCGGGCTGGGCGAGCCCGGTTTATATCGATTGCCGCAAGCTGATTTCCTATCCGAGGCTGCGCCAGACCATCATCGATTTCGGCGCCTCCATCCTGCTGCGCGACGCCGGGTTCGAGCGGTTCGACGCGGTCGCGGGCGGTGAGACCGCCGGCATTCCGTTCGCGGCCTGGATGGCCGACCGGCTGATGCTGCCCATGCAGTATGTCCGCAAGCAGCCGAAGGGTTTCGGCCGAGACGCCCAGATCGAAGGGGATATACGGGAAGGCCAGCGCATTTTGCTGGTCGAGGATCTCACCACCGACGGGCGCAGCAAGGCGAATTTCTGCACGGCGCTGCGCAATGCCGGCGCCAGCGTCGATCATATATTCGTGGTGTTCCATTACGGCATTTTCCCCGACAGCGCGGCGGTCATGAATGATATCGGGGTTACCATGCATGCGCTGGCGACATTCTGGGATGTGCTGAAGGTCGCCCAGGACGGCAAGTTTTTCGATACCAATACCCTGACGGAAGTCGAAAAATATCTGCACGATCCGGTCGGCTGGTCGGTCGCCCATGGCGGCGTCGAGTCCCTGCCAAGCTGATGAAAATCGCTCGTGTCGAGGCGGTTCCGCTTCGTATACCGGTCAATTTTTCGTCGATCGGAATCGACCATGACGAATTCGCCAGCTTCACCTATGTGGAGGTGGAAACCGATACCGGCCTGATCGGTCACGGGCTGACGTCCATTACCCAGGCACGGCCGGTCGCCGAAGCGGTGAACAGCGTGCTCGCGCCGGCAATCATCGGTCTCGATGCGTTGGCCCATGAGCGGGTCTGGCATGTGATGGCCTGGACCGCGACGCCGTGGGCGCAAAGCGGCTATGCGTCGCACGCCATCAGCGCGGTCGATCTCGCGCTGTGGGACATCAAGGGCCAGGCCTTCAGCCAGCCGGTCTGGCGTCTTATCGGCGGCGCGCGCGACAAGGTGCCGGTCTACGCCACCTGCGGATTTTCGTTCCTGGACGACGATCAGCTTGCCGATGTTGCCGCGAGGGTCGCGGGGCAGGGGTTCAAGGGGCTGAAGATGCAGGTCGGGCGTCCTGGTCTGGATACGCGCAAGAACCCGCCGCCGCTGTCAGAGATCATCGCAAGCGATACGCGGCGCATCCGTCGCGTGCGGGAGGCGGTGGGGCCCGATGTTGAAATCGCCATCGATTCCGGCTGCCGTCTCGATTTGCCCAGCGCGGCGTCACTCTGCCGTCAGGTGGAAGACCAGAATATCGCCTTTTTTGAGGAACCCATCGTCCAGAACGATGTTCGTCTGCTGGCCGAACTACGCCACAAGACGCCCATTCCGCTGACCGCGGGACAAAACGAAGGGCTCGCCTATCGGTTCCGCGACATGCTGCTGGCCGGCGCGGTCGATGTGGTGCAGCCCAACGTGATCATCACCGGCGGCATAACCCAGTGCCTGCGGATCGCGGGCATGGCGGCGTCGTTCAACGTGCCCATTTCCAACGGCGGCGGCGCGCCGTTCCAGAACTGCCATCTTCAGGCCGGTGTCCAGAACGGCACCGCGGTCGAATGGCAGTTCAACGCGGTGATTGCCTGTTCGGCGATCTACAAGGATCCACCCGGCCACAAGGACGGCTGGATGGTGATGCCGGAGATACCGGGGCTCGGCCTGACCGTCGACCGGGCGGCGGTGGATCGCCTGGTCGATGCCAGATAGGTAAGGCGACGCGTACGACCGGACGGGTGCCAATGCTCTACCCCGTGCAGACGACCCACTCGCGCGGATAGGCGTTGAGCCGTTCGCAGCCGGTTTTGGTCACGACAACCGTCTCGCCGAACTGCAGCCCCATCTTCTCGTCGGGGGTGATGACGTTGGGCTGAATGGTTATGGCCATGTTTTCGCGAAAAATGATGTCGGGGTTTTCGTGGCGTTTGGTGGTGCGGGTCTGGATGATCGGCGGGGTCTGGTTCACGCCATGCAGCAGATCGTCGTAAATCGAGTAGCCGCGCCGGTGGATGATTTCGGCCGCTTCTTCGATATCCGCCGTTGTGGCGCCGTCCTTCAGCGTTTCCTCGATGGCGAGATAGCCTTCGACCGCCACGTCATGCAGCTTCTTCCAGGCATCCGTCGGTTCGCCGAGGGAGAAGGTGCGGTGAATCTGTCCGCTATAGCCCCAGTACGCCCCTGAAATCTCGGTGATCAGGCAGTCGCCTTGCTGCAGCTTCCGGTTCGAATGGAATTGCGCCGGTACCGGGAAATGGGGATCGTCCATCGGCATGGCGGTCATGAAATGAATACCGGCCGTGCCCCCGGCTTTTAAATAGACCGGCTCGATCAGATAGGGAATTTCATCTTCCCGCATGCCCACCCTGAGGCCCTCCGCCACCGCTGCGATGGATTGATCGGTCAGATCGGATGCTTTTTTCAGCCGCGCGATTTCCTCCGGCCGTTTAATCGTCCGCATCATGCGAAACACACCGCTCGTGTCGCTGAATCCGGTATCGGGATAGTCTTCCGTGAAACGCAAATAATGACGGTAGGGGATGGAGCCAACCATCCCGACTTTCTTGCCCGACAGGCCACGCTCGCCAAGGATGGCGGACATGGTTGCCGCCGTATTGGCGCCCGCCCAGCGCAGATCCTCGATGACCGACAGGACCCGCGCCATGGGGACGTGGTTGTAGAGCTGGGTGATCACCAGCGGTTCCGCGCCGGCCTGGAACAGGATGTAGGTTTCGCGGCCGCCGGGCCAGTCGGTGAGCCAGTAGACATCGGTCGAAAATTGCCCGGCGCCAAAAAACAGAAGGGCGTCGAGTTTTTGTTCTTCCATCAAGGTCGCGACGCGTTGGTGACGATCGGCCATCTCGGCGTCGGAAAATCTTGGAAACTGCGATGCGTCTCTCATGGCAATCCACCTGTCGTGTGAAGTTTCTACTCTGGTCGGCTGGTAATGACCGGATCGTAGCCCAACAAAACCCGTGATGTCATGTGAGCAGGGGAAGTAAGCAATTTGCACCGATGGACACAATTCCCGGAGACCCCTAGAATTTGACGGCGGCACCCCTCAGGCAACTTACCGATGCAACCATGATTACGCTCTACAGCAAAGCCACCTCCAACGGCCGCAAGGCCTCCATCATGCTGGAAGAATCCGGGCTGGATTATACGGTGCATCCGATGGCGCTCGAGAAGAAGGAGCAGAAGGAAGACTGGTACCTGGCCATAAACCCGAACGGGCGGATACCTTGTATCACGGATGACGATGGGCCCGGCGGCGAGTCGGTTTCGGTTTTTGAATCAGGCGCCATCCTGATGTATCTCGCGGAAAAATCCGGCCGGCTTCTGCCCCGGGATCCGCTTGCCCGCATGGAAGTCCTGAACTGGCTGTTTTTCTCCTCGGGTCATATTACCCATACCGGGCTTGCCGTGCACTGGCAGGTGCGTAACCGCGACAGCGGCAAGGAACATGCCCATCTTGAGCTTTGGCAGGAAGAAAACAACCGCGTCTATGGCGTACTCGAACGCGGGTTGGCGGGGCGGGAGTTCCTTGCCGGGGAATATTCCATCGCCGATGTCGCGGCCTATCCCTGGATCTACCGCTGGGACATGCAGGAGATAGACCTGGATCGCTATCCCAATGTCAGGGCGTGGCTGGCGCGGGTGGGTGATCGGCCCGCCGTTCAGCGCGGATTGCAGATCCCGCCCCGCGATGACGGGTTCTAGGTCGGTGACATGGGTATATAATACGCCGGTTGCTGCCATGCATTTACGATGCTTCGTCGCGGTAATTTTCCTTGCCTTCGGCACCGGCGATTTACCCGCCCAGGAAAGATGGAGCGCGTCGCGCCTGGATGGTTCTTCCGTTCCGGAAATTATCGTAAACGAGACGCGGCGGATGGCGCCCCATGGGTTGCCGGACGGGCTGATTGAAACCCACGGCGGCAAGGGGGATATCATAGCCGCCTGGTACGCCGGCCCCACAACCAGATACGGCCACGGCATTCTCGGCGATGCCATCGAAGCGTCGATCCTTCATGTCACCATGCGGGACGGCGGGATGCTCACGCTCAGCCTGCCCGAGACCGAAGTGTTCGAGGACCGCTATCCGAGGCTCACCGATCTGGACGGGGATGGATCGACCGAGATCGTGACCATCCGGTCCTCGGTATCAGAAGGGGCGTCGGTCACTATCTACGGTGTCGGGGGAAGCCGCTTGGTACAGCGTGCCACTACCGGCTTTATCGGCCTCGCCAACCGCTGGCTTAACATCGCCGGTCTTGCTCCCTTCCTCGGCAATGGCAGGACGCAGATCGCCTTTGTCAGAACACCCCATATCGGGGGCACTCTGTTTGTCTACGATCTGGGCGAGAGCGGGCTGACACAGGTCGGCGCCCTCGGCGGTTTTTCCAACCATGTCATCGGATCGAGAGAAATGCGGCTCTCGGCCCTTGCCGATATCAACGGCGACGGGCGCATGGATCTGGCGCTGCCATCGGCGGACCGGCGTACCCTGCGCCTTGTGGGTTTTGCCGGCGGCACGCTTAGCGAATTCGCATCCGTTGGTTTGCCGGCCCGGATCGACAAGGCCATCGCCGTCAAGGGTTCTGGTAAGGCGGCGCGTTTTGTCGTCGGGCTTGAGAATGCCGAAATCCATGAAATTCATCGTTAGAGTCTGTTCACGAGAGCCCTATCGGACCAAATGGGCCACGCGTATATAAACTTGACATACGTAACCATGATACCCATATTATTGGTATTGGAGGTTGCGAACATGAACACCGGCCCCACCATTCAGGACTTTTTCAAGCAGTTTTCCGATGATGACGCCTGCTTGGACTACCTTATGAAACTGCGCCACGGCGAAGTGATCGAGTGCGCCAAGTGCGGTAAGGAAGGCCGGTTTGCTCGCATCAAGAAGATGCCCGCGTACTCGTGCCCGTCTTGTGGCGACCACATTCACCCGATGGTTGGCACGCCCTTCCACCGTTCGCATGTGCCGTTGCAGAAGTGGTTCTATGCCATGTATCTGTTCACCACGACGCGGCACGGCGTTCCGGCAAAAGAATTGCAGCGCCAGCTTGGCGTTTCCTATCCCACGGCATTTCGCATGGCGCATAAGATCAGGGAATACATGGGCGCTATTGACGGCGATCCGCCGCTTACTGGCCATGTTGAAGTTGACGAAACGTATGTCGGCGGGAAGCGTAAGGGCGGCAAGCAGGGTTTCACCGGACGGGGCGCAAAGGGCAAAACGATTGTCATGGGCATCCTTGAACGGGAAGGCCAAATCTTCACCAAGGTAGTGCCGAACGCTTCCCGCAAATCTCTCATTCCGCCGATCTTCGAGCGCATTAAGGCCGGTACTCGTATCAGCACCGATGAATGGCCCCCATACAGAATTCTCAAGCATCTTGGCTATGACCACGGCATGGTTCGCCACGCTACTAAGGAATAGGCCATCGGCGATGATCATGTGAACACCCTTGAGGCTTTCTGGTCCATGCTCAAACGGTCGATCCGGGGTACGCATATCCATATCAGCCCTAAGCATCTTCCGAAGTATCTGGGGGAATTTGAGTACCGGTACAATCTTCGGAAACGTCCCGATCAGATGTTCCCCCGGCTTTTGGCGAGCCTGTAACGGCCCGCATCAGCGGCCAAATCCTCTCGTCGGCTTGTGATGGGTGTTCCTTGGCGAATTGCTTGAGATTCCCGGCTTTTCGGGCTTCTTCAAGGCTCAGATATTTACCGCGCGCCATTTTCCCCACCACCTTTTCCGATAGCACCTAACAATAGATTCCCATTGTTCTTTCGTGACCGTCCGGTGAACCAGCCCTGCCGCCGGTAACGCTGGGCTGTTACGCTCAGGTCTGAGCGT
>JAQBTY010000246.1 GCA_027624735.1 Pseudomonadota bacterium
ACAAACTTACCGCATCATGCAATGGTTGAATTCGGTGCCGACAAGCCAGTCCGACAGGCTGCTAGAGGCCGCTTTGGCTATCCTGCAGACAGATGTTGCCGCTTTAAATTCCGGGCAGGCCGCTAACATGGCCGCCATTGCCGCCAGCGCATCGGAGATTGCCGCGAACGCAGCGGCTATTGCCGCCAATGCAGCGGCGACGGCCAATAATACCGCTGCTATTGGCGTGCTTGACGGCCGGGTAACCACTAACGCAGCCACAGGCGCCAATAACAGTACTGCTATTGGCCTACTGAATGGCCGTGTAACCGCTAATGCGACGGCAAGCGCCAATAACGGAGCGGCGATCACGGTGATCGATGGCCGGGTCAGCACCAACACGGCGGGCGTTTCTTCGCTCGTCGCCAGCCTCAATTCCCTTGATATGCGGATTTCGGCTTTGGAACAGGGCGGCGGTACAGGGGGCGGCATTCCGGTTTATTCGGAGGCGTCACAATTGCCCACAGACGGCTCCGTCAAATTGGCGTTCTTTCAGCCTGATGGCGGTATCGTTGGGCAATTCCATGGGAATGTTATCGCCAATCAGTGGCTGATGGTTTTTGATGGCGTATCGTATATGTCAGGCTATAGAGATTGGTTTGACGGAAATGGGAATTACCACTTAATTCCAGTCGGGTGGCACCCTGCCGCCAGCGGCGCGAGCATCCTTGAAGGGTCTGTATCGGGTTATGGCGTTATAGCACTGGAGGAAACCGTAAACTTCCTTTTGTACGGTAATCAGTTTCCATTCCCGGAGCTAGACGATGTGTCAATTGGCGAGCGTCTTTCTAATCTTGCCCATAAACTTATAGAATTTATTTACCCGGATGGTGGCGGTCCAGCTACGCCTTAGTTTTTTGGGATCGGCGACGGGCATCGACTTTGCCCGTTGCCGATACCCAAATTCCGTTCGTGGTTTCCGCCGACGCGTTACCCCTGGGTCGATCGACCAGCTTGAAGATGCCGGTCAGATTGCCTATCAGGACAACCTCGATGGGTACAGTGCGGCGCACGCCGGCTTTCTGGCAGGGGTACTCGAAAGATAACGCTTATCCATGCCAACGATCTGTTCAGCCGCGTCCTTTGGGAAACAGGCTGTCCAACACCCAGTTGGCGTCGCCGCCGCGCAAACCGGCGATGCCCAGCGCGAAGCCCTGGTATCGTGTCACCACATGGCCTGGACCATCACAGGCAGAGACGCGGTCCCGCGCCAGAGGGATAGAGCCCCGGTCCATATAAATATCCACCTCTTCCCGCTCCAATTCGATCACGTTGCGTGTGGCGCCGCCGCCGAAGACCAGGGCTGCCTGGGTCGATAGTTTAGGCGGCTTGGCTTTATCGCGGGTCAGGGCGAGCCCGGTTGCCACCGCGGGCGGCTTCTCGGGAGGGCAATGGTCATCGGCGACCAGCCGCCGCTGGTTGCCGTCGCCGATGAGTCTGCCCTGGTCGAAGATCGTGTCGGGTAAGCCGAAACGATCGATGAATTTTTCAAGGCTGGCGCGGGGAATGTCGCTCGGCGATGCCGGGCCGCGGGGCTTCGGGGCGTCGTCCGGGCCGCCCGTGCGTTCCAGAAGAACCGCGAAGAAACCGCTGGTGCCGGTGATGTGGGGCCAAAGACGGATTGCCCGCGAGGTTTCGCCGCAATAGAGCCTGTCGCGCCAGCGCGTGACACCGGGAGAAGTTTTAAGCCCTGGAACAGAAACGGCAACCACGCGGAGATCCTTCGGGCGTTCGCTCAGTATTCGGTCGATGATGGCTTCATTTTCTTCCGGTGCGATGGTGCAGGTGGAATAGACGATGCGCCCGCCCGGCCGGCACAGATCCGTCGCGCGGTTCAACAACGCGTGCTGGGCGCCGTTTAGCCAGTGACGAAACGCGTCCGATACCGGTTTGTGCTTTCCAACGCCTTTGCGGATGGTGCCTTCGCCGCTACAGGGGACATCCGCCAGAACCTTGTCAAAAGACCCATTTTCCGCCGGATAGGTGATGCCATTATGGGCGGTGGTGGTGACATTCATCAGCCCGAGACGGGACAGGACGGCATGTAGCGGCGCCAGGCGGCCGACTTTCCGGTCGTTGGCCAGGATGGTGCCGCGATTGCCCAAGGCGGTGGCGATCTGCGCTGTCTTGTTTCCCGGCGCGGCACATAGATCGAGAATATTTTCGCCCGGTTGCGGGTCGAGCAGACGGACCGACAGCATGGCCGATTCCTCCTGGGTCTGCATCAAGCCGGCGCGATAGAGCCAGGTAAGGCCGGGGCGGCTGTTCACATCGAGTCGCAGGGCATTGTCCGACCATTCCACCGGCGCGGAGGAAATGTTTTCTTCGGCCAGCAGAATGGCGAGGCGGTCCCGTGTCAGCCGTAGCGGATGCGCCCAGACACAGGGCGCCAGCGTACGCGACAGCGAGGCGGCGAACGCTTCGCTGTCACCGGCGATGTCGGCATAACGCGAGACGACCGCCTCTATCGCCTCATTCGCTTCGATGTCGCTGCGATTGGTCGTCGCGCTAGGCGTCACGGAAGACGCGTTCGAATATGTGATCCACGCGTTGTGTATGGTAGCCAAGGTCGAAAACGGCCTTCAACTCGGCAACAGGTATATGGGAAGTAACTTCGTCGTCCGATGTCAATTCGGTCAGGAAATCGGCGCCCTCCCGCCAGACCTTCATGGCATTGCGTTGGACCGCCGAATAGGAATCTTCGCGGCTCATGCCGGCCTGTGTAAGGGCAAGCAGCACCCGTTGTGAAAAAACCAGCCCGCCCAGCGCATCGAGATTGCGCTGCATCATATCGGGATAGACGACCAGCTTGTCGATGACGCCGGTCATGCGGGCCAGCGCGAAATCGAGCGTCACCGTCGCGTCGGGGCCGATCATGCGTTCGACCGACGAATGGGAAATATCCCGCTCATGCCACAAGGCGACATTTTCCATTGCCGGCGTAACGGCGGCGCGCACCATGCGGGCGAGACCGGAAATATTTTCCGTCAGCACCGGGTTGCGCTTGTGCGGCATGGCGGATGAGCCCTTCTGGCCGGGTGAAAAGAACTCCTCCACCTCGCGCACCTCGGTGCGTTGCAGATGGCGGATTTCGACCGCGAGCCGTTCCAGTGAACTTGCGACGACGCCGAGTGTCGCGAAATACATGGCGTGCCGGTCGCGGGGAATTACCTGGGTGGAAACCGGTTCGGGGGTGAGGCCCAGTTTTTTGCTCACATGGGCCTCGACCTTGGGGTCGATATTGGCGAACGTGCCGACGGCGCCGGAAATCGCACAGGTGCCGATCTCAATCCGTGCCGCCAGCAGCCGGTCGCGGCTGCGCGCGAATTCGGCGTAATGACCGGCAAGCTTTACGCCAAAGGTCGTGGGTTCCGCGTGAATCCCGTGGCTGCGCCCGATACAGACCGTATTCTTGTGCTCCAGCGCCCGGCGCCTGAGGGCTGCGAGCAGCGCATCCACGTCGGCCAGCAGGATATCGGTGGCCTGGACCAGCTGCACCGCGAGGCAGGTATCGAGAACATCCGACGACGTCATGCCCTGATGGACGAAACGGGCCTCGTCGCCGACATGTTCGGCGAGATTGGTCAGGAAGGCGATGACGTCATGTTTGGTTTCGCGCTCGATCTCATCGATCCGATCGATTTCCCACTTGCCGCGCTCCCAGACGGCCTTTGCGGCGTCCTTCGGAATGACCCCGAGATCGGCCTGCGCATCGCAGGCATGGGCTTCGATCTCGAACCAGATCCGGAATTTATTTTCCGGCTCCCAGATGCGGGTCATATCGGGGCGGGAATAGCGCGGGATCATTATACTGGTATCCTAATCGAGAGATATCACAGGCGGGAGGTGTAGCAGAATTCCGCCGCGCTGGAAACCAATCGTCAGCTCGGCGCTGCGACATTCGAGGAAGCGATCGCCTAGAAACAGGTCTGATCCCGTTATTGGGGGACTCAGGCGTCAGCCGGTTCCCGATCCGGATCGTTTGAGGCGGGGATCGAAGATATCGCGCATGCCGTCGCCCAGCAGGTTGATGCCGAGCACGGTGAAGAAGATGCAGAGGCCGGGGAACAGCGCGAGCCACCACGACGTGCTGATATAGGTCCGCCCGTCCGCCAGCATGGCGCCCCAGGTCGGGATCTCCGGCGGCACGCCGAGGCCGAGGAAGCTGAGGCTGGCTTCGGCGATGATCGCGGTCGCCATGGCGAAGGTGCCGATCACCATGGCCGACTGCAGGAGGTTGGGCAGGATGTGCTTCATGATGATCCGCGTGTTGGTCGCCCCCAGCGACCGGGCCGCGTCGACGAAATCCCGCGTGCGCAGCGACAGCGCCTGGCCGCGCGACACGCGGCAATAGGGGATCCAGCGCTGCACCACAAGCGCGAAGATCAGGATGCCGAGCCCCTGGCCGAAGAACGCCATGATGGCGATGGCCAGCAGCAGCGGCGGGAAGGCCCAGACAACCTCCACCAGCTTCTGGATGAAAAAATCTGTCAGCCCGGCAAAGAACCCCGATATGGCCCCAAGCGCGACCCCGACGATCCCCGATATCACCACCACCGTGCCGGCGATCACCAGCGAAATGCGCGCGCCATAGAATATCCGGCTCAGAATATCGCGGCCCACATGATCGGTGCCGAGAAAATGCTCACTGCCCCACCAGCCCGGCGCGTGCAGCGTATTGAGCAAATTCTGGGTGTTCGGATCATAAGGCGCCAATGCCGGCGCCAGTATCCCCATGAACACCAGCAGGAACACGATGCCGCCGCCGGCGACGACCTTCGGCTTCAACCAGGGGCGTAGCGCCTTCATCAGGCGGGCCTGATGGTCGTTTGCCAGGGCCGCCTCGACGGCAAGGGCTTGTGATACGGGGCTATTTGTCAAAACGGATCCTCGGGTCAATGGTCGCGTAGAGAATGTCGATGGTGAAATTGATGATCACGAAGATCATGGTGTAGGTCAGAACCGTGCCGGTGATCAGCGGATAGTCGCGGCTGGTGATGGCCGATATCAGCAGCGCGCCGCTGCCCGGCCACGAAAACACCGTTTCCACGATGATCGACCCGGACAGCAACGTGCCAAGCTCCAGCCCCACCACGGTGATGATCGGGATCAGCGCGTTGCGCACCGCGTGATGCCACAGCACCACACTCTCGGACAGGCCCTTGGCGCGCGCGGTGCGGATATAGTCTTCGTGCATGACTTCCAGCATCGACGAGCGGGTGACCCGCATCAGAATGCCCATCATGTTGGTCCCCAGCGCGATCGCCGGCATGATGATGTATTTGATCCCGTCCCACACCGCCGTCCAGTTGTTCTGGATAATACTGTCGAGAATATAGAACCCGGTGATGGGCTCGCCGGCGATGCCGTATGTCTCGCGCCCCGCCGATGGCAACAGATTGAGGAACCCCGACACCACCAGGATGAGCATGATGCCCATCCAGAAATTGGGCATGCTGATGCCGAAGAAGCCGAACAGGGAGCCCAGATTGTCGGCCCAGCTGTTGGGCTTGGCCCCCGCCCAGACCCCCAGCGGCACGCCGAAGATAACGGCGATGAGGATCGAAAAGACCGACAGCTCGATGGTCGCCGGCAGCCGTTCGACGATCATCAGCAGTACCGGGTCGGCATAGCGGAACGAGGTCCCGAGATCGCCCTGGATGGCGGCGATGAAAAACTTGCCGTACTGGACATAGACCGGCTGGTCGAGACCCCAGCGCTTGCGCGCCTCGTCAACGTCCTCCTTGGTCGCCTCGTCCGACAGAAGCAGGTCGGCCGGATCGCCCGGCGCCGCCTGCACAAGCATGAACACCAGAAGCGAAATCAACACGATGACGGGTATGGTCCCGACCGCGCGGCGAGCGATGTACGTAAACATTCATGAGCCCCCTGTTGCGAAAATCTTACGCCACCTTAAGCCGCGCGCAAAGGGGGGATCAAAAGAGAAAGGGAAGACGATGTGACGTCGCACGTACCGCCCGGTTTATTTAAAGGGCTTCCCCTCACCCTCCCACCGCTTCGCGGCGGGACCGGTTAGGCCGGTCTATGGGCGAACTGCTCAGGCTGTCCGATCTGCTAAAAGAGCGGGACATTGAACTTCACAGCCTGAACGAAAACATCGACACCACATCGGCAGGCGGCAAGCTGATATTCCATATCTTCGCTGCCATGGCTCAGTTTGAGCGTGACCTGATATCCGAGCGTACCAAAGCCGGTCTCAAGGCTGCCCGTGCAAGGGGTGCCAGAGGCGGTAGAAAGCCCAAGGTAACGCCTCAGATACTCAAGGTGGCCAAGGCTATGTTGGAAGACCCAACGGTCACCATGGATGACGTCTCAGAGACACTGAAGATCAGCAAATCCGCCATCTATCGGAACTTAAAGAAAGAAGAAATGGCGGCAGCAGAAAAGGAAGCGGCACGTATAGCGCGGGCTGTAAATAAGGAGAGTCAGTCACTTTCCATCGAGATCTCTATGTAGGTAGTCGCTCATCTTATTAAGGAAACTTCTATGCTCAGGAAACACTTTCGCAGCAAACACTAAACCAATGAGAATATTGGATACTAATCCGCCGGCAATTACAAAATATTCGACCCTAGCAGCCTGTCGGACTGGCTTGTCGGCACCGAATTCAACCATTGCATGATGCGGTAAGTTTGTA
>JAQBTY010000247.1 GCA_027624735.1 Pseudomonadota bacterium
CTAGAGGATGTTCCGATCTAGAGCATTCGCCGTTTAATTGTACGCAGCAGGCCCCCTCACCCTCCCACAGCGCAAACGCGCTGCGGGTCCCTCCCTCTCCCGCGAGCGGGAGAGGGTACGAAGGCTTACCGAGGCTTCAGCCGAGGTTAGCCGAAGTGGGTGAGGGGATCTTGTGAGTAAAACTAACCGGCCGCTGCTCTAGCCACTCACAGCGGCCTTTGTAAGCGCCAAACTTGCCAGAAACAGCCCAGCCCAGTTTACCGCGGAGGGCGTCCAGAGACAGATCGGCTTCACTAAATCGCCATTAATGAATGACAGGATTGAATGACAGGCTGGGGCGCCAGGCGTTCCCGCTTTTGGTGGATAGCGAACTGTGATAGCGTCCGCTGGTATTCCTTAGAACAACCATTGGATTGCAGCTCTTTTGGAAATTATCGGCGCGTCGCTTAACGAACTACCGTGGTTCCTCGGTTATCTGGCAACCGCTGTCGTTCTGACCCTGATCTATCTGGTCATCTACATGTGGGTAACGCCGCATGATGAGCTCAGCCTGATCCGGGATAACAATCTGGCCGCCGCGCTTGCCCTTGCCGGCAGTCTGGTCGGCTTTTCCCTGCCGCTGGCCAGCGCCATCGCCCATTCGGTCGCTCTGGTCGATTGCGTCATTTGGGGCCTGATCGCCATTGTCGTTCAGATTGCGATTTTTTATCTGGTTCGTCTGCCGGTCCCAAAGATTTCCGAACGTATTGAAAAGGGCGAAACCGCCAGCGGCCTGTGGCTTGGCGCGGCCTCGTTTACCGGGGGGTTGCTCAATGCCGCCTGCATGACCAATTGATCTGGTAGCAGGATCGGTTTTACAGGCGACGTTATTTCATTTTTGCGTTATTTCATTTTTGGAGGAAGTTTCATGAAACGCTGGAATTCCATTTCGGTCGCCGCGCTGATGAGCGCGAGCATCATTGGGCTGTCCGCATGCGAGGAGCCCAAGGTGGATGCGGCAGTCTTCGACAGTCTGCAGCGATGCATCAATGAGCCCGGCATGCTGCGTGAAGATTGCGAGAAAAGCTACGGCGAAGCCAAGAGCCAGCACGCCTCGGTGGCGCCGAAATTTACATCCCTGCAGGATTGCCAGGCCGATTTTGGCGAAGGGCAGTGTGAACAGGCCCCCCAGCGAACATCGAGCGGCGGTTCGGTCTTCATGCCGCTCATGATGGGCTACATGATGGGGTCCATGATCGGCGGACGCGGGCGCGGGTTCGGCGGTTCGCAACCGCTTTACCGGACCACCAGCGATCCCAAGACCTACCGTACGGCAGACAACAAAAAAGCGGGCTCGACCCTCGGCCGAACCCGGGTCGCCAGCTCGGCGACCAGCCGCCCCTCGGTCAAGACGTCGACCATCAAGCGGGGCGGTTTCGGCTCCTCCGGACGACGGTTCGGATCCGCCGCCACCTGAAAATTTTCCGACCGGGCTTGTGAAATTTCATGCAGCGAATACCCGTTAAAGGGCGATCGGCCCTGGAGGCCGCAGCGGCCCGGCACGAGTTTGAATTCCATGCCGAAACCGGCATCCCCTATTGGGATGAGAGCGCTTACTACCAGTTTTCGTCGCATCAGATAGAGAACGATCTGCAGGGTCCGGCGGAAGAAATAGAGCGCCTGTGTTACGAAGTCATCGGGCGCGCCATGGAGGACGAGACGGTTTTCCGCCGCCTCGGAGTTGCGGAATCATTCTGGGACTATATCGCTGACAGTTGGCACAATCAGGAAAAGAACCTCTATGGGCGGATGGATTTTTCCTATGACGGCAACGGCCCGGCAAAGCTGCTTGAATATAATGCCGACACGCCGACTACCCTGTACGAATCAGCGGTCTTTCAATGGGAGTGGCTGGAGGAAGCCGTCGCCGAAGGTCTCATTCCGGAGGCCTGCGACCAATTCAATGAAATTCACGAAAAGATTGTCGAGGCGTTTTCTCTCCTGGACATAGACGGTCCCCTGCACCTGGCGAGCAACGCCGATATCGAAGACGACAGGGGCACGCTCGACTATATCGGTGAATGTGCCGAAGAAGCGGGCCGGACCATACGCACTCTTGCCATGGAAGACATCGGGATCGATCCCGAGGGGCGCTTTACCGATCTCGACGACCAGATCATCAAAACCCTGTTCAAGCTCTATCCATGGGAATGGATCATGGCGGAAAAATTTGGCGAAAACCTGCCGGCCAGTGGCGTCCGGTTCATTGAACCACCCTGGCGCGCCATCTTGTCAAACAAGGGATTATTGCCAATTCTATGGGAAATGTTCGAAGGGCATCCAAACTTACTGCCCGCCTATTTCGACGGCGATCCCGCCGCAGCCTCGCTGGGCGACACCTATGTCCGCAAGCCCCTCCTGTCACGCCAGGGAGCGAATATCGAAATCGTCCGGAACGGCAAATCAGAGATCCACAATGAAGGGCCTTACGGTGCGGAAGGACACATCGTGCAGGCATTTCACCCGCTGCCTGAAATTACCGGCAATTACCCGATGATCGGCTGCTGGCTGATCGCCAGCCGGGCCGTGGGCATGGGAATCCGGGAAGATACGACTCTGGTCACCGGGACCAGCGCCCGCTTTGTGCCGCACGTGATCCTCGATTGACGGACGGGTAAGCGGGTGCAAGGCTGAACAAGCGTAGATTGTTGCCTGGTGAACAGGCGCGCACAATAACAAACGCCGGAGACTAGTGGATAAAATCTAACATATGGTACCCACTAGAGCCCCGGTCAGACCTTCGGAGAAACCATGGAAAAATACGGCGTCGAACTGATCCTCGATATGCACGGCTGCGACCCCACGACCTTCAACCGGAAAAGCATCGGCGACTATTTCGAACGCCTGTGCGTCCTTATCGACATGAAACGCGAGGCGCTTCATTTCTGGGATGATGTTGGCGTTCCGGAAGAAGACCGGCAGACCTCGCCACACACACAAGGCACTTCGGCGATACAGTTCATCCTGACCAGTTCAATCGTCCTCCATGCGCTCGATCAATTGGGTGCGGTCTATATCAACATGTTCTCGTGCAAGGCGTTCGATCCCAAGATCGCGGAACAGTTTTCGGTCGAATGGTTTGGCGCCGGTGGGTGCTCGGCCCGGTTTATCGAGCGAATTTAAGGGCAAATCCGTGAAGCTGAAAGAGACGGAAATCCTCGTTCCCGCCGCGCCGGGACACCGCAACATGATCGCGCATATCGATGAGGCGGTCACGGCAGGATTGGGAGACAGAGGCGTCCCGGTGCGGTTCGCGATAACCCGCCTCGACGATATCCACTATCGGTGCGAGCTGGGCATGCTCGAAAGACCCGATCCCAGCGACGCGAAACGGCTCGCTTCCCTGTTCCGCTTCGTGCCGCGCAAAGTGGAGCGCACCGACGCCTTTAACGCAATCTTCCTGGTGCCGACCGGTATCGGCAGTGAAATCGGCGGACATTCCGGCGATGCCACGCCGGCGGCACGGGTCCTTGCCGAGGCATGCGACCGGCTGATCCTGCACCCCAATGTGGTCAACGCCTCCGACCTCAATGAAATGCCGGAAAACGCCCTCTACGTGGAAGGCAGCACCATTACCCGGCTCCTGATGGGAACCGCCGGGTTGCAGCGCGTCCGGTCGAACCGGGTGCTTGTCATCATAGATGCCCACGAAATCGAATTGTTCGCCAATGACACCGTCAACGCGGTAAGTGCCGCGCGGGCAACCTACGGGCTCGATTGCCCTAAGGTGGTAAAGCTCGATCCGCCGATTCGCATGACCGGGGAATTCACCGATTCCGGACGGTCGGCGGGGACAGTCGAGGGGTTGGAGCGCGTCCGTGCGGTGCTGGACGAAAACGCCGGCGCTTTCGACGCCATGGCGATCGCCTCCATTATCGAGGTCGACGAGGCATATCACGAACAATATTTTCACAGCAGCGGCGACATGATCAACCCGTGGGGCGGCGTCGAGGCGATGCTGACCCACACTCTGTCACTGCTCTACAACATACCGACCGCGCACTCGCCGATGCTCGAGAATTTCAATGTGGCGAACTTCGATCTCGGGCTGGTCGAACCGCGTCTCGCCGCCGAGGCGGTGTCGCTGACGTTCCTGCAATGTACCCTGAAGGGCCTGCACCGCAGCCCGCGCATCGTCACCGATCCGGAAGCCATGCGCGAAGCCGGTATTTTTACCGCCGCCGACGTCTCGTGTCTGGTCATCCCCGACAAATGTATCGGCCTGCCGACGCTGGCGGCGCTGGAACAGGGCATCGCGGTCATCGCCGTCCGCGAGAACAGCAATCTCATGCAAAACGATCTGCAGGCGCTGCCGTGGGCGCCCGGCCAGTTGCATATTGTGGAAAATTACTGGGAAGCGGTCGGCGTGATGACCGCGCTCAAGGCCGGGATCGCGCCCGAATCGCTGCGCCGCCCCTTGGCCGCCACAGTGGTGGAAACGAAAAAAATTGAGCCGCGGGCAGCCAAGTCGGAGGCGGTACACCGCTCGATCCTGTCCTGACAGAAATACAGGCCGGAAACGAATGCCTATGCGGTCCTTGTCCATATGGTATGCTTTCGGAAATTGTTTTGATGGCGGCAAAAGGAGAGAGCCATGAGTTACGCGCTTGATCAGTTTTGCGAAGATTGCCGGACAACCATTGTCGCCGACGATGGAGATGGCAGTCGCGAGGTCATTCGACAGAATTTGGAAAAGCTTCTCGCAAATGAGGAATTCGTCGCGTCGAACTGCGGTCCCGATGCCGAACGCGGCATCCACACATTATACGAGGACCCAAAGTTGGGTTTCGTTGTCCTGGCCCATATTTACGACAAGGGCGTTGAATCACCGCCCCATGACCACGGCCCGTCCTGGGCGGTCTATGGGCAGTCGGTAGAACACACCGATATGACCATCTGGACGGAAACCGGCAAGGCGGGCGATGATCCAATCGTTGAACCGGCAGAATCGTATCGGCTTGATCCCAGCATGGCCGGAACCTTCAACCCGCGCCAGATACATTCGATCAAGTTTCCCGCTGGCGCCCGGTTCGTCCGTGTCACCGGCACCGATCTCAATACCGTCGCGCAACGCCGTTTTGACCTGACCAACAACAAAATCGACCATTCCAAAGCGGTGCCGCGACCGGCCTAGTGTCCTGATCAGTCGAACCCGTAAAGCGCCGCCGGATTTTCCACCAGCAGCTTATGCTGCGTCTCCCGGTCGGGCGCATAGAGGGGTATCAGATCCACCAGATCGCCGTCATTAACGGGACCGCCGGGCAGCGCGTCGGGATGCGGCCAGTTGGTGCCCCAGAGCACCCGGTCGGGCGCGGCATCGATCAACGCGCGGGCGAGATCCGTGGCATCGGCAAACGGGTAAGGCTGGTGCGAATGGTTTTCCAGGGCCGAGAGTTTGGCCCAACCGGCGCCATCCTTGAGGTGCCGGGCGAGCTCCCGAAACGCCGCCTGACCGATGCCCCCACTTGCCGGATCGATCCCCGCCATGTGATCGAACAGCAGCGGGACCGGCAAATTACGGAACAGATCGGCACGGGCAACAATGTCGTCGCCCCGGAGAAACAGCGCCATATGCCAACCGAACGCAGCGATGCGCTCCGCCATGCGGCGGACGACAGCCTCATCCGGCTGCGAAAACACGAAGCCATAGCGAACGGCCCGAACCCCGGCATGGTGTAATTCTTCGAGCCGCGCATCGGTGATGCCAGGCTCGACCAGGGCAACGGCGCGGTATCGCCCGCCGCCGCTTGCCAGCGCGTCCAGGGTGACGGACAGGTCGGTGCCGTGGGTGCCGCCATGGACGATGACACAGCGATCGACCGCGAGCGTATTGTGCATGGCCTCCAGCGCATCCCGCGGCGCTTCGAACGCCCGGTCTCGCTGCGCAGGAGCAAAGGGAAATTGGGCCGCCGGACCATATATATGGACATGACAATCGCACGCCCCCGGCGGCAACTTAAAACTCGGGACTCTGGTGTCGGGGTCGGGACCGCCGCGCGGCGCAGGCTGTGTATTCATCCTCTGAGCCTACCAGACTCGTAATTCAAACGCATCACCACCGGCGATTGACGCCCCTATGGGGGAGGCATAGACTTTGGCTCGGGTTAGCGTTCTGGGCCACGTGTATGCGTCATCACCCCGGCTCACATTCATACCAAAAATGCATACAAAATTTCGGGAGGATCGGATGATGTTCAGTCGACAAGAGACTCGTTCAATTGCGGCGTCGATTTTTGTGGCCGCGGCGGTTGCAGGCGTTGCCCTGGTGCCAATAATCATGCCCGCATCGGCCCAGACAGTCGCGATCGACAATAACGATATCGGCGGCGTGGTGAGCGGGCCCAATGGGCCGGAAGCCGGTGTCTGGGTAATCGCTGAAACCAGGGATCTCGGCACCCGCTATATTAAGGCGGTGGTGACCGACGACCAGGGCCGGTACGTGGTGCCCGATCTGCCCAGCGCCAATTACGACATATGGGTGCGCGGCTACGGGCTTGTGGATTCACCCAAGCTGCGGTCGGGGCCCGGCAAGATTCTGAACCTCAGCGCTGTCCCCGCCCCCAACGCGGCGACCGCGGCGCAGTATTATCCGGCGATCCACTGGTATTCGATGATGAAGCTGCCGGCCAAGAGCGATTTTGGCG
>JAQBTY010000248.1 GCA_027624735.1 Pseudomonadota bacterium
AATCTCAACAGGTTAATCCATGCTCACCAACCATTAAACGCCGCACCGTGAATAATTCGGGCTAGGGAAGATCGCACTCCCGCCGGTAGTACTAGAATTATTGACAGCATCAAGGCTGTTCGAACGGTAGGAAATCTCTTCTTCGAGTCGAAAGGCTCCCCAGCCAGCTTGAAAGGCATAGCCCACCGCGCCCGCAACGCCATATCCAGCGTCGAATCTAGTTTCGCCATCTGAGTCGGATGCTGCACGCGAAGAGTTAGCCAGACCCGCACCCCCGGCACTGCCGGATATGTACCATTGCGCCTGGGCTTTTGAAACGATTGCCGATGAAGTGCCGGCTACAAAAATCGCAAACGCCGATAGCAGAGTGAACAGACTTTTTGGCGCTACCATCATTCCCCCATATGAGTTGAATTACCTGACTGTCATGTTCATGTTATTGGGTAACTATGGTTAATGAACGTTTAACAGGGAGCCCGGAGGTTTCGTCTATCCGTAGCCTTGGGCGGGATGGCCTATATGTTAATGAATCTGCGTTATAGAACGCCCCGGCGATGACAACAGGGATGGAGATGACAGATGCCCGGTATTCAGATCACGGATTCGTTGTCGATTCCGTTTGAAGCCCTCGATATCAGCTTCATCCGCGCCTCCGGGCCGGGTGGCCAGAATGTCAATAAGGTGGCGTCCGCGGCACAGCTCCGTTTCGACGCTTCCGCCGCGCGGTCCATCGAGCCGGAGATGCTGGACCGGCTGCGCCGCGCCGCCGGAAGGCGCATGACGTCCGGCGGTGTCATTGTCATTACCGCGCGCCGGTTCCGGTCCCAGGAACGCAACCGGCAGGACGCCATCGACCGGTTGACCGGTCTGCTTCAGTCGGTGGTCGAGCGCCCGGCGACGCGGCGCGCCACACGTCCCGGCCGCGGCGCCATCGAAAAACGCCTGCAGACCAAACAGCACCGCAGCCGCACCAAGCTACAGCGCTCGGCGGTACAGGGCGTCGATTAGGGACCGCTTGTCGCCGCGTCGTTGCGTGACTATCTTTCGCGGGTGAAGATGTCGCGGAAAGAGGAGGGGGCAATGGCCGACAAGATCGAGAAAACCGATGAGGAATGGCAGCGCGAGTTGGCGCCAGAGCAGTTTCACGTAACCCGCCAGGGCGGCACGGAGCGGCCCTTTACCGGCAAATACAACGACTTCAAGGGTAAGGGGCAGTTTACCTGTTCGTGCTGCGGCAATCCGCTGTTCAATTCGGAAACCAAATTCGATTCCGGTACCGGCTGGCCCAGCTTTTACGCGCCGCTCTCAAAGGACGCGGTCGAGTTACATGACGACTGGTCAATGTTCTCCCGCCGAACCGAAGTCAAATGCGCGAAATGCGACGCGCATCTTGGTCATGTGTTCCCCGATGGGCCGCAGCCGACCGGGCACCGCTACTGCATGAATTCGGTGTCGCTGGACTTCAAGGCGCCGGACGGCGACGGCGATTCAGACTAATCGTTATTTTCATAATCCGCGTAGGATTTTTCCTCGACCATCGTCGCGCCGAGCAGGATGTTGATCCGCGCCTTCAGCGCGGCGCGCTTGTCGTTGTTTTTGTATACCGACCGCGCCAGCGTCACGAACCGGTCATCGAAAATCTGATTGCGTTCAAGGTCGCGGATCTCATCCTCGATGGCCCAGAGACGGCGGTTGACCGCCTTCAGATCGACCGTCAGGCGCTGCAGGGGCAGTGAGTCCGGGACGGATTCCTTGCGGCAATGGC
The DNA here is from genome assembly GCA_027624735.1 of Pseudomonadota bacterium. Taxonomy (GTDB): domain Bacteria; phylum Pseudomonadota; class Alphaproteobacteria; order MPNO01; family UBA2964; genus JAQBTY01. The sequence goes on from JAQBTY010000248.1 coordinate 1,766, forward strand.
GCAGAATATCGAGTTCATACCGAATGTTGTTTCTTTTCTCGATGGCGGTAATGCACTCCATCTTGATCTCAAGAATGGTGATCTTGTCGATCAACTCGCCGGTGAAATTTCGACCGGGACGGACTCGACGGTTCTGAACGATGACAGGGTCGTCAGGGATGCACTCATGCGAGCTTTTCCTTTAATGCGGCAGCAATGGTGTTGAAAACGGAACCCCAGTCTCCTGGGGTCTCCTGGCGAAACAGGCGCATGGTCGGGTACCAGCCGCAACTGTCGCCCTGAGCGCCCCATCGCCAGTCCGGAATTCGTGAAAGCGCGACCCAGGCCGGTGCGCCGACGGCGCCGGCCAGATGGGCCAGCGCGGTATCGGACGTGATCATCAGATCGGCTGTGGCAAGGATGGCGGCGGAATCGAGGAAGGCGCCGTCCCGATCGATATCCTCGCCAAGATCAAGAATGATGTCGCGCCAGGGGACATCCGCGATCTGTGACCTGCCGGGGCCCTGTTGCAGGCTGATCAGGCGAATGCCGGGCAAATCTGCCAGGGGTGCGAAGGCGGCGAGCGGGATGGAGCGCGTCTTGTCGGCCCGGTACCCGGGATCGCCCTGCCAGGCAATCGCGACGGTGAGGCCGTCATGGCCGGCAAGTCGGTCTTTCCCCAGCCTGTCCTTCCAAAGGGCGGTGCGGCCGGCATCGGCGGCCAAATAAGCGCCGTCGTCCGGCCAGAAAGGCTCCGCCGGGCCAAGAAGGTGGGGCAGGGACATCAGGGGCGCTTCGACGTCGCAGCGCGCGGCCGCTTTGGCGTTATCGGTGATCTCCGCCTTTATTTTCAGGGACCGCATCAAGGGCAGCAGACGGGGTGGTGCCTGAACAACGGTTTCGCCTTGCTGGCTGCTTAGCCGATCCAGGTAACGGCAGAACTGGATGGTGTCGCCGAACCCCTGCTCGGCATGAACCAGCAGGCGCCGTCCCGCCAGATCGCCGCCGTCCCACGGCGGCAGGGGCTGCGCCTTGATGGCGAATCCGGGTATGGCGCGCCGCGCCTCATAGGCCGCCCAGCCTTCCGGATATTTTCCCGACATGAGTAGGGCGAGCGCGTGATTCCAGCGCAGATCCGAATTGGCCGGGTATAGGGCGCACGCGCTGCGTAGGAGATCTTCCGCCTCCGCGAGGCGCCCCTGTTCCTTCAGGGCGCAGCTGAGATTTTCCAGGGCGCCGGCGTGGCCGGGTGAAAGTTCGAGCGTACGGACAAAGGCCGCTTCCGCCCCTTGCGGATCGCCGAACGCGAGCAGCGCGTTTGCCAGATTATAATGAAGTTCAGCCGTATTTGGCGCGAGTGAAAGGGCCTTGGTGAACGAAGCAATGGCGTCGTCGAAAAATTTTGCCGCGCTGAGCGCGGTGCCGTGGTTCGACCAGGCCGGGGCCGAGTTCGGCAGCAGGTCGGTAACCCGCGCCTGCGCCGCTATGGCTTCGTCATGGCGACCCGCTGCCTTCAGAGCCAGCCCAAGGTCGCAGCTTATGTCGGCGGCCAGGGGCGCGGCCGCGACGGCTTTTTCCAGCAATTGGATGGCGCGGTCGAGCCGTCCTTTGTCACGTGCGATCAACCCGAGACCATGCAGCGATCTGGCATGGTTGGGGTCGGCGCGCAGATTCTTGCGCAACGATGTTTCCGCTTTGTCCAGCCGGCCAGCCGCGCGATGGGATTCGGCCGCCAACACCCTATCGTCAGCCGCGATGCTGTCGAAATTTGGACCAGTTCGTTGCTGTAAAGCCGCGGAAATGGCGATCTCCAGAATTGCTGGTATTTTCACGGGGCCGAATGAGCCCCGAGACGGTAGAACAGCTTAGGAACGATTGGTTTACAAAGGGTTGCGGCATGGGGCTAAGAAATAATTGATAAAGTGCTGACCCCATATTATTTTGCAGAGGCTATCCTGAAAATATGATTGAGTTAGCCCAGCTAAGCGAGAGACCAGATCGAAAATTCGGACGTGATGACCTGGCCGCGGGATGAGGTGGGCCTATGGACGGAAGAAAAATGTTGGCGGCCATGTCTGCCGAAAGGTGAAAGAAGCAGGATTAGGCCGGTAATTGCCGACCGATTGGTTCGTACAGGAAATAAGGGACTGAGGGCAGGGGGACCTATTCCCCCGCCGCGACCATGGCCCCGCGTTCACCCAGCGCCTGCCTGGTGATCTTTACCGATGAGGTGAGGAACAGGCCGGCCATGATGGCGGCGACGGCGAGGTCGGGCCAGGCGGTGCCGGTGGCGACCACGCCGCTGGCGGCCGCGACAACGGCGATATTGCCGATGGCGTCGTTGCGGCTGCACAGCCAGACCGAGCGCACGTTTGCATCGCCGTTCCGAAATCCCAGCAGGATCAACACGCTGGTGACATTGGCGGCGAGCGCCAGCAACCCGACACTGCCCATCACCATGGCTTCCGGAACTCCTGTCACGAAGACACGCCAAATGGTGGCGCTCAGGACCCATAGGCCGAGGACCGCCAGGGTAGCGCCCTTGAAAAGGGCGGCGTTGGCGCGCCAACTTGGTGGCTTAGTGAGCACGAACAGGCTGAGGCCGTAGGTGGCGCAATCGCCGAGAAAATCCAGCGCATCGGCCTGCAACGCCATGGAACCGGCGGACAGTCCCGCTATCACCTCTATCACGAACATCACGCCATTGATGGCAATTACCGCCCACAGCGCGCGGCGAAAGGCCAGATTGTCACCGGCGAAAACCGGTTCATGATGGTGATGACAGGTGGCTGACATGATCCTGCGTCGACGTGTCTCTTGGACGAACCCCTCAAATTTCAAATGGGGTTCATAACTAAAAAGACCACAGGGTGCTTAACCAATTCCGAAGAAAATGACGTGAATGCGGTCTGACCGGCAATTGTGCTTGACGTTGGTCCCGTCGATTTCCTCCAGGGCAAGAATTATCGCAAGGGGGAGTTGGTCACCGAACCAAAATTGCCATAGCGCCGCGTGGCGGTTTTTTCCGTGTCGGGGATTTGACCCTTTGGCGAAACAGTCATCGACACGGTCGATCCGCTGAGGGTCCGCCCCCAGACCTGGATCGTCGCGATGCGGCTCCCGCGGGCAAAGGTTAGCACGCTGGTCTCGGCCCGGACGGTCGTCACCGGAAGCCAGCCAAAGCGCGGCATTTCGCCAAAATAAAAATCAAAAGTCTTGCCCGGGTTCGTTCCGACCGCCATCACGAGCCGGCCGATCCACGCATTCTGTTCACCCAGGACTAAAGAGCGTTCGAGATCCATATCGGCGCCAGCGGGGACGGGGACGTCGCTGAACTGGGCAAAATTTGGTTCGCTGGTGACGCCGGCTTCGACTGGTCGTGTGCTTTCAGCGAGGCGCGTGGTTCTGTCGCAGGCAGCGCCGCCAAGCGCGGCAAGCAGAAGGAGAGCGCCAAGGAAAACACCCGGCACAGCGGCGTGTGGGGCGGAAGTTATGTCAGAATTTGAATGCCTTACGGGCATGATTGTCTGCCGATTGGTGATCACAGGATATTAGTATACCACGGAAGGTTTCGTTGCGAACGGAAGGTTGATTCGGCCCGTGTTTCGGTCGCACCGCCCGGCCTGACACAATCATTCCCGTGGCCGCTGGTATCCCAAATTTAATTTTAGAGTAACCAATTGCGGCGACAAATGTCACTGAATAGAGATCCCGGTGATACGAAACGAGTGACATGAGTACAGATCGCAATCGACGCAAGGTCTTGAAAATGCTCCCGGCGCTAGCCATTGCGGGGCCATCGCGCGCACTTGGCAATACGCCGGTGATCGATGACCGGCGGCTGGCCGCGGCGGTCCTCGACGTGTTCGCCCAGCCTGACACCGCGCGCCTGATGGGCTCGACCTATCTCAAGCAGCGCCCCCATGAGGCCGCCTTTTCGAGCCTGATGGCGCATCTCAAGGCTGATCTTGATCTGCTGGGCTGGTATCGCGGCGGGGCGGGGAAGCCCGAGCTGCACAACCGGCTGCAGGCTCGCGCCGCAATAGATTATAACAATGACGAGGGCGTCGAGGTCGCGGGGTGCTACCTGTCGGTCACCGAACTCCGTGTTTTTGCCCTGAGCACATTTGTCTGAGGCCAACGACAAACCAATCGGCATTTACGGCCTGGTTTTACGGCAAACACCAGATAATCGCGGGTTGGTAACGGCGCTGAACGCGACGCAACTGACTATACAGACTGAAATCGAATCAAATCAGGGTCGAATATTCGGATAGGTCCGGAAAAAAAGGCGTTTTTTTAACCCTGTTTGAGCAAAAAATAAGTTTTTCCTGCGTCCGCGGAAAGCCCTGAATTTTTAAAAAAAAAGGCGGAAAAGCGTTGAAACTCTCCTAAAGGGCTAGACTCCGGGCTTTATTAACGTATTGTTAACGAATGCGGTCCGGCGCGATTTGCCCATGGCAAAAGAATGTGCCGATTTAATTATTAAAAGCGTTTGACAGGGTCACGGGTAGACCGTATAACCCGCGCTCCCAGTGACCAGCCGAAAGCCGGTCGCGACAGTCCTTGAACCCTTCTTGTCGACAGCAAATTTGTTGCCGACGAACATGTTGGGTAAGTGGACTGAGCTTTTTGAAATGTGAATGATGGAAGGGATGCGTAGGCGGCGGCGTGAGGTTCATGCCCGTCTTAGTTAGCTTGCGCATCTGTAGGTTTAAGTTACTATTATAGTTGCGCATGCTACGCCGGGACGGGCTTAAGATTGCGCTTCTTTGTCGGGAGGACGAATTTGCTTCGGCAGAGGAGACCAAACACAGAGAAGAAATCGTAAACTTGAGAGTTTGATCCTGGCTCAGAACGAACGCTGGCGGCAGGCCTAACACATGCAAGTCGAACGA